>JAZRPI010000086.1:0-6861 GCA_045649165.1 Eubacteriales bacterium
TGAATATTCCACAAGAACTTCTCTTATGAGAGCTATTGGTTTATTGGCAGAAAACGTAAGAAAGAAGAATTTTGAGATTGAAGAAACACCTAAGTTTGACTGTCTTGGTACTATGCCCGACTGTTCAAGAAACGCTGTGCCCACGGTTGAAACATTAAAAGAATGGCTCCGTATGAAAGCTTTGATGGGCTTTAACGCTATGATGCTTTATACAGAAGATACATTTGAAATGGAAGGTCACCCGCACTTTGGTTATATGCGTGGTAGATATACAAAAGAAGAAATCAAAGAAATTGACGACTATGCCGACCTTCTCGGTATCGAACTTGTACCCTGTATTCAGACTCTTGCTCATTTAAGAACAGTGTTCCAGTGGCCTGAATACGTACAGCTCCGCGATACAGACTCAATATTTATTGCAGAAGACGAAAACGTATATAAATTTATTGACGATATGCTTGACACTTGCTCAAACAATTTCCGTTCAAGAAGAATTAATCTCGGTATGGACGAAGCTTTCTTGCTTGGTAGCGGTGTTTATATGGGCAAAAACGGATATAAACCCCGTCCTGAAATTATGAAAGAGCACTTGCGCGTACTTATGGAAAAATGCAATGCAAGAGGTCTCAAACCTATGATATGGAGCGATATGTTCTTCCGTATGCTTCATCCGAAGCACCTTTACTACAATATGGAGCTTGAACATATTCCGCAGGAAACAATTGACCTTGTTCCTGAAGGACTTGAACTTTTGTATTGGGACTACTACTCAATCAACAAGGCAAGATACGACCATATGTTTGACTTGCATTTTGAATTCAAGAAAAACCCCATTGGTTTTGCAGGCGGTGCTGCAAACTGGTACGGCATTGTTCCGCTTAACGCTTTCTCGGTTGAGTCTGCAAGAGTAGCGACAACAAGCGCTATTGAAAAGGGCGCAAAAGAAGCATGGATTACAATGTGGGGCGATGACGGTGCTGACTGCGCTCACTTTGCAACACTTCCGACACTTCAGATTTACGCTGAAGCTTGCTGGAGTGGCGACACGTCTGACGAATATGCAGAAAAGAGAATGTACACTTGTACAGGTGGCTCGTTTGCAGATTTTCTTAAGATGGAAGAACCCAACAACGTTCCTTCAAGAGAAAATTACAAAAAAGACGTTGGCAACCCCTATAAACCCTTGTTCTATCAGGATATTCTTACAGGTAAATACGACTGTCATATTCCCGAAGGACTTTCTAAGCACTTCAAAAAGACTGCAAAGCTTCTTGAAAAATGCGCAAAGGGTAACAAGAAATACAGCGTATTGTTCAATACTTTGGCTGAACTTTGTAACGCTCTTGAAATCAAAGCTGACATTGGCGTAAAACTCAAGGAAGCTTATGACAAGAAAGATATGGGCAAACTTAAGAAGTATGCAAATAAAGTATTGCCAGAGCTTATTGAGAGATATGAAAGCTCATATGATGCATTCAGAACACAGTGGTATAAGTACAACAAGCCCTTTGGTTTTGAAATTCAGGATATGAGATACGGCGCATTGATTCAGAGAGCGAAGAATGCAAGAAGAATTTTGCTTGAATATATCAATGGTCAGATTAATTCTATTGCAGAACTTGAAGCTGAACGCGTACCTTATGAGCCCGAATTAGTCGGAAAGACAATCAACCATATTCATTATTATGAATACATAGTAACGTCCAACGTGTTTAGCAAACACACATATTAATAGATTAAAGGAGACAAAAAACATGGCATTTTTTGAAGATTTAGGAAAAAAATTAACGAGTGCAGGCCAGGCTGTCGCACAGAAGACAAAAGAAGTAGCAGAAATTGCAAAGCTCAATCTTGCTATTGCTGATAACGAAAAACAGATTAACAAAACTTATCAGGAAATCGGTAAACTTTACGTTGAAAAATATGCTGACAATGTAGGCGAAGATTTTGCTGAACTTGTTTCGACAATTAAACAAGCAGAAGAAGAAATTGCTTCGCTCGAAAAACAGATTAACGAACTCAAGGGCGTGTGCAAATGTGAACAGTGCGGCGCTGAACTTAATGAAGAAGTAAGCTTTTGCAGCGAATGCGGTGCTCAGATTGTAAAAGAAGAACCCGCAGAAGCTACAGAAGAAAACGAAGAAACAGCTGAATAAAGTCTAAAAAATTAACCTGTATGTCAAACGACATACAGGTTTTTTTATTCTTTATCTTTAATGATACAAGCCTGTCTATAATTGATTTCAAATGATTTTACTACGTCTTCGCGTGGATATTCAACAACACCGCGTAACGGGTCGCAGAAAATGTAAGTGTGGTCTGTGTAGCCGATAAGCACAAGACAATGAGAGAATGAGTGCCAGTCTACGTATCTTCCGTTTGCATATCCTGCCCAAGCGAGTTTTTCTTCGCCGTTCATCTGAATAAGTCCCCAGAAAATAACGGGTATACCGTCATCAATGTATTTTTCGTATTCTGCAGTTTCTTGTCCGCTTACATCGTAGACAGCTTTTGTAGAACCTTTTTCTTGCAGATAAAAATTACCCGTTTCAACAACGCAAGGTGCATAACATCCGTATCCTAAGCCTGTTGCATCACCCATGTAATGCGTCCAAGGGTCGCCTTCTTGAAGCGGAGTTTTGGGCATATAGTCATAGTATAATTCAACAGGGTCAATGCTATAACCGGCATATTTCAAAGCAATAGCAAGTGAAACAACTTCGCATCCATTTGGCAGCATAGGGAGCTGCATTATGTTTGAAACGTTTAGTTTGACTTTTGTCGGGAGTTTTACTTTTATTGTTGATGACTGTGTTGCTTTGTTACCCGATTTGTCCGTGGCTGTATAATGTATTTTATATGTATTTTCTTTCTTTAGGTCAACAGCTGTTGTATCTACAGAGACTTCAAGTTTTCCGTCTGTCTCGTCAAAGGCTGTTATACCGTAAAGGAAATCGGGTTTTTCTTCGCCGATAACGTATACTAATTCTTTAATACCGGATATTACGGGTGGGATTTTGTCAACGAATATTATTAATTCAACGTTTGACTCGGTTATGTTTCCTACGCTGTCCGTTGCTTTTACCGTAAGATTATAAGCACCTTCACTATCGGTTTTATATTTACCTTTTAGTGTATAAGTAATGGGAAGAGCATCGGTGCATAACTGAATAAAATCATTGACAGAAACCTTGGAATTCAAGATTTTTGACACGTTTTTTGTTATAAGCTTTGGCGGGGTAGTGTCAATAGTATCAACTAAAATGTCAAAACTGTTATATTTGCCTTTAAGCTTTATTTTTTGCTGTCCTATTTCTTCGGGAGTTTTTTCGATTTTCAGACATTTGGTTGAATAGTTGTCGTTAAATATAAGGTTTGAAAAAGTATAAAGACCAGACCCGAGCTCGTATTTTATTTTTGTGTTAATGTCGTGAATTCGGATTGTTGATGTATACGTATTTTTGTTGTTATAACTGTCAACGATTGTGATTTGTAATACGTATTCACCTGATTTAGAGAAGTCGGGCTTGTTGCTGAAAGTGATATCAACGTCGGAAAAATCAACGATATCAAATATTATATCTGAGTCTTCAAGTTTTGTTCCAAGAAGTATATCGTATGATTTAACAGTAGCCTTTGGGGGAACTATGTCATCTATTGAAACCTTTAGAATATACAGAGTATCTTCTATAAAACCGTTAACAAGAAATTCGCCATGTTGCTTTTGGTTAGAAAAGTCTAAACTTTTAATTCCTTTGAATTCCTTTTCTATCTTGTTTTTTACAGTAGGTATGTTTGTGCCGTTTTTGAAAAATAAAACGCTTGCAGTATCAATAACGCTTAGGTTTGCTTTGAAGTTTGTTGTGTTGTTATTTTCATCTTTTGCAGTCAGGTTTATTTCATAATTTCCTGCTTTGTTTTGATTAAAAGACGGGTTAGTGAATGAAATTTCTGTTTTGGTAATCTCATCAATATTACTCACAAACATATCGGGCGTTGGTGTAACTCCGACTGAAATACAGACGTCTCGTGATACAGCCTTTGGTGGAACTGTATCAATAAATTCAAGTTCGCTTTTTGTTTTTATAAAACCTAAAAGTGTAATATCTACGCTGTTTTTTCCTGTTTTTGTGTTGTCTAATTGACTTATATCAGTATCTATTTCTGTATAGATTGAAAGAAAAATATTTTTTTCATATTGTGAATAGTCGGGAAGGGTGCCAAGCTCTGCTGTCACGGGTAACTTGCATACAGAATAAGCCCACAGAATTGAAGAAATTAAGAAAACGAGCACGGCAAAAATAGGTAATATTATGTAAAGCATTTTTTTATTGAAAACAAAAGTTTTTTTGCTTTCAGTCTTTGTTTCTGTCAACTGAATGTCGTCTTTGTTTTCGCTCTTTTTGAATTGTAAAAAATTCATAGCCATACTCCTTTCTTCATATTTATGTAATTATATCACACACAGTATATTTATTCAAGTAAATGTTTAAAAACTTGATATTGCTTACTCAATATTTATACGTATGACAGTAAAAAAAGTCCTAAAAAAAGACTGACAAAAACAACTCTTTGTCAGTCTAAAATTATTATTGATTTACTCTGTCGATAAATCTCATGAAGGCTTTTTTACCTTCGTCGTTTCTCTTATAAACACCCGCATCTTCAAGCACTTCCATAAACACTCTGCCAACTTCCTGTTCAAGAATACGCATAGCATTTTCAGCAGAAAAATCAGGGTGCTTTTCAAGTACTTCTTCAGCCCATTCTGCATGGTGCACAAGGGACTCGTTTGAATAAACATCTTCTTTATTCAACATAGCATCTTTAAGTGCTACAAGTTCTTTTGAAAGTCTTGCGGGGAGTACTGCCAAGCCCATAACTTCAATAAGTCCGATATTTTCTTTTTTTATGTGGTGAAGTTTGGGGTTAGGATGATATACGCCGAGCGGTCTTTCTTCTGTTGTGATGTTGTTTCTGAGAACAATATCACAGGTGTAAACTTTACCGTTCTTTCTTGCAATAGGTGTAACTGTACTATGACGTGTACCGTCTGTTTCTGCAAAAATAAATGCGTCTTCATCTGTATATGATTTCCAACATTCAAAAATGTGGTTACAACATTTTGAAACTTCTTTTCTGTCAGTTGAAGAAACTCTGATTACTGACATAGGCCATTTTACAATGCCGGCTGTTACGTTGGGGAATTTGTTGAATTTGAGTTCCTGTTCAATCGGAGCTTTTTCCATAGCAAAAGTGTAGCAACCGCCCTGGAAATGTTCGTGGCTGAGAATTGAACCGCCAACGATGGGTAAATCAGCGTTTGAACCAACAAAGTAATGGGGAAGGAAGTCGACGATATCAAAGAGTTTTTCAAAAACAGACTCATCGATTATCATAGGAATATGTTTTGTATTGAATACAATGCAGTGCTCGTTGTAGTATCCGTAAGGAGAATACTGGAACTGCCAATCTTCGTTGTTTACAGTCATTGGAATAGGACGAAGATTCTGTCTTGCGGGGTGGTTAAGATGTCCTGCAAAGCCTGCGTTTTCAGGACAGAGTTGACAAAGCGGATATGAAGAAGATTTTTGCTTCTTTGCCATAGCAATATCACGGGGGTCTTTTTCCGGTTTTGAACAGTTGATTGTAATATCAAGTGTTCCGTAATCTTCAGTTTCATAAAGCCAACGCAAGTCTTTTGCTATTCTTCCTGCTCTTACGTAGTTTGTCTGTTGGCTGTATTTGTAATACCAATCAGTAGCTTCTTTGGGGCTATCGTTATGCAAATTCTGGAACTGAGAAACAATTTCACGGGGCATAGCGGTAAAAATGCCCATGATTTTTGTGTCAAACAAATCTCTTGAATTCGCCGTATCTGTGATAATACCTTTTTCGCATGCATAGTCAATGATAGGAGAGAGAATTGTATCTATGTCTTCGTTTGTTATTGCAACGTCTCTTTCTTGCCAATCGTTAAGATTTAAAATATCCATAAGATAGTTGCGAACTACGTATACGTCGTGTTCAGATATAAGATTTTTGTCTAAACCGTAGTTGATAAGTTTTTGTGCGTTTGTGTATATCAAAAAAACACTTCCTTCTGTCAAATTTACATTATGGAATAATTCTACCATATTTGTAATTATGTAACAATAGACAAAGTATTAACAAATATGCACTATTTTATTAACAAGTTCTTGTTTGGATACTTCTATAATTGGTATACGGAAGAAAAAATAGGAAAAATTCAGCAAATGTTATCAATGAAACAATTTAACAAAAAACGCGTGTGCTCAATCAAAAGGCTTAAGAATGTTAAGTGAAAAAAGTGCTGGAAAATGTTGAAAAACGGATGTATTATATGTTATAATAGCTATAGCTATAAAAATGAGATAAATATATATTATTTTTTAAAGGGTGATATTATGAAACTTGAAAAAACCGGTATAGCCGGAACACTTGAATCAGGTGACATCATGGTTGAAATCAGACCCAGTGAAAACACAGGGATAAACGTTCAGCTTGAAAGCACTGTTGCAAGTCTTTTCGGCAGACAGATTAAGCAGGTAATTATTGAAACGGCAGAACAGTGCGGACTTGAGAACGTTGATATTATCGCGAATGATAAAGGCTCTCTTGATTGTACGATTCGCGCCAGAGTAACAACAGCGGCTCTTCGCGCAAGCGGAGAAAAGTTTAGTTGGTAAGGGGGACAAGACAGATGAACGGTGAAAGATTACGCAGAACTATGCTTTTTGTTCCTGGCAACAATCCGGGTATGATAGCAGATGCACATATTTATGGTTCGGACGCTGTTATGTTCGACCTTGAAGACTCTGTAGCATTGACAGAAAAAGA
>JAZRPI010000087.1:0-5779 GCA_045649165.1 Eubacteriales bacterium
TAAGTTCGCTGTTTTGCTCTTCTTACTTCTTATTTACTCGTTGTTTAAAGGAATTGTCGAGATTATTTTGTCTTCTACACTTCTTAATGTTTCCATTCTTTGTGCTTTGTACTTTCTCTCGTTGTTCAATTTTCAAGGACCGTCTCGCTATCTGCCTTTCTCGGCGACAGCTTGACCATTATATCACTATACATCACTCTTGTCAATAGGTTTTTTAAAAAAATTTTTATTTTTTTTGCCTTTGTAAAAAGTGCGCAATATGGCCTTGTTTTCATTATACCCCATTGTGTATTATTTATACATTTGTCCCAACATTTCCCCTATATATATAATAAAAATGAAATAAACTATTGTAATGTCACAACCTTTTATGGTATAATATCTTGATATATTATCGTTATTTTTAAATAAGTATGGGGTTTCTATGCCAAATATTTTTAAAAGACTTTTTAAAGCCAAAGAAGGCAGTCTTCGTTTTAAACAAGAAATGGCTGACCGTATGAACGGCAGACATATTAAATATGTAACCGAAAGAGTTGACGACCAGGATATCGTAATCGGTCACGACGGCTGTATCGCCGTACGTAACGGCGAACTTATCGTTCTTTCAGACGGCGTTGAAAAATTCAGAGTCGTTATAGCTGAAATGAATGCATCCGAGCTTATGAGCCTTGAAGGCATTATTCTTTCGGGACCTGATATCGTTTCTGACAGAAAAGAAAGAACGGTTATCGCATACTACAAATATTACAGATAATAATATAAAGGAGCAAAATAATATGGAACGCGTAACAAAAGATAACTACTATCTCGACATTGCACAAACCGTTGCAGAAAGGGGCACTTGCCTTCGCCGTCTTTTCGGCGCTATTATCGTTAAGAATGACACCATAGTATCTACCGGTTATGCCGGAGCTCCGCGCGGCAGAAAAAATTGCTGCGACTTGAAATTCTGTTACAGAGAAAAACTCAACATCCCCCGCGGCGAAAGATACGAGCTTTGCCGTTCAGTTCACGCGGAAGCTAACGCCATTATCGCGGCGTCAAGAGAAGAAACTATGGGCGCTACTCTCTACTTAGCTTGTATATCTCCCGACACTCACGAAATACTCGGCGGTACTACTTGCTGCAGTATGTGTAAGCGTATGGTTATCAATGCAGGTATTGAAAAAGTTGTCGTAAGAGACACAAAGGACGAATACAGAGTTACATACGTATCTGAATGGATAGATGACGACGACAGCCTTTCGGGTACTTTCGGCTATTGATTCTGACTGAAATTTGAAATTTTCCTTCCTTATTATATATAGGGGGTATACAGCGTATGATTAACACTGAAGAAAAAATAAATACTCCCATTACTTTGGACAAAGAGCCTACCAAAGTTTGCTTTGTGTGTACGGGTAACACTTGCCGCAGTCCTATGGCTATGGCAATACTTAACCATTTTGGTAAGGGTAACTATATTGCAACGTCTGCGGGCATTATGGCAGACAAGGGCGCACCTATAAACGAAAAGGCAAGGAATGCTCTGATTAATTCGGGTATTATATCCTGCGATGAAAACAACTACGACTCGCACAAAGCCACACAGCTCAATATGGGTATTATGGAATCTTGCGACAAAATCGTAGCTGTGGGCGCAGGTCACGCGATGATGATTATTCAATCCTTTCCGCTTTGCGCATCAAAGGTTACTTCTTTTGAATATGGCATTACCGACCCATACGGTCAGTCTCAGGAAGTATACGACAAATGCCTTGCTGAAATTACAGAACAGGTTAAAAATATGTTTGCTTTGGGAGAAATAAATGACTGATATAAAAATAATCCCAACAGAAATAGAACACCTTGATGAAATATGCGCTATTGAAAACAGTTGCTTTTCTTCGCCTTGGTCAAAGGATAGCTTTATTTTTGGACTGAACAACGGTCAAACACAAAGCTACTATACGGCTATATCAGAAAACAAAGTTGTGGGTTATATCTGCATCTTCCACCTTTTCGAAGAAGGGGAATTGCTCAATATCGCAACACACCCCGAATACCGCAAACTCGGTATTGCACAAAAATTGATTGACAAAATGTTTGAAGTTCTCAAAGAAAAGTGTGTTGAAAGAGTTACTCTTGAAGTACGCGAGTCAAACACTCCTGCAAAAACACTTTATACAAAAAACGGATTTACTCAATTTGCAATAAGAAAAAACTATTACACAAAACCGACTGAAAACGGTATTGTTATGGAAAAACATATCTAAGAATACAAAAAAGGGACAAAGACAATGCTTATTTTAGCTTTAGAAAGCTCATGTGACGAAACGGCGGCAGCTGTTGCCGAAGTTTGCGACCAATCCATTGAAATAAAAAGCAGTATCATCGCAAGTCAGATTGACATTCACGCGCTCTATGGCGGTGTCGTACCCGAAATCGCAAGTCGCGCGCACGCCGAAGCGCTTTCGAAGATTACTTACGAAGCTCTTGAAACAGCAAACGTTACAATGAATGACATTGACGCTATTGCTGTCAGCTATGCTCCGGGTCTTATCGGCGCATTACTTACGGGCGTTAACTTTGCAAAAGGTATTGCCTTTGCAAACAACAAGCCACTTATACCTGTTAACCACATTAAAGGTCACATCGCAGCATCATATATAGAAAACGAAGGCGTAAAGCCGCCATTCTTAGCTCTTGCAGCATCGGGCGGACATACTTCTATTATAAACGTAAAAAGCTACACTGACTTTGAAACAATCGGCAGGACAAGAGACGACGCGGTCGGCGAATGTTTTGACAAGATTGCAAGGGTTATGGGCATTCCCTACCCCGGCGGCGCACAAATGGACAAGCTTGCCAAAGAAGGTAACAAAAACTCCATTAAGTTCCCGTCAGCAGCTGTATCTGGCGAAAATTTGGACTACTCTTTCAGCGGTCTTAAGACTGCCGCGATAAACTATTTACACAACGCTGAACAAAAGGGCGAAACTATCTGCAAAGAAGACGTTGCGGCATCTTTGACAAAGACGATTGTTGACTCGGTTATCACAAAACTGAGCGCCGCTATTGAACAAACAGGCTACAACACACTCGTAGTTGCGGGCGGTGTTGCGGCAAACTCGCATCTAAGAACGGGTTTAACTGAATTTGCAGAAAAAAATAACGTAAAATTAGCCATTCCGTCACTCAAATACTGCGGTGACAACGCTGCTATGATTGCGGTTCAAGCCTACTTTGAATACAAAATCGGTAATATTGCATCTACCGACCTTAACGCTGTCGCACGTCCTTAAATTTTGTACTTTTATGCATAATTTTGTGTATAATTTTCACTAACATTTAGAGCAAAAAGTTTTCCACAGGTGTGGAAAACTCTGTTAGTAAACTTTTTGTGAACCCCAAAAAAGCCCTTGATTTCGTGAAATTTTAGGGAGAATTGTGGAAAAACGTGTTAACTTTGTTGAAAGGTAACACATTTGGGGTGTGGAAAACTTTTAAAATTACAAATGGGGTTTTTATGAATAAAGACAGAAAAACCAAACTTCATAATTCCAAAACGGCAGTTTCAGGCGTATCAAAAACTACGGCTCAGAGACTTCCATATTATCTGCGAACACTTCGAAATCTGCTTGAAAAAAACGAACATCGTATTTCTTCAACCAAACTTGCAGACCTTATGGGAATGACTGCTTCTCAGGTCAGACAAGACCTTGCTTCTTTCGGCGGTTTTGGCTTAAAAGGTTACGGTTATGACGTGCAGACTTTGTATACGTCTATACTTGACATTGCCTGTGTGCGCGAAGAGTTTTCGGCGGTAATCCTTGGAACAGAAGAAATGATTACTATGTTAACAAGCCGACCTATATTCACAAAACAAGGCGTTGCTCTCAAAAATACTTTTGTTTCAAAAAATATGTCAGTCCTTGACGAGTTTGAAAACTACTGCAAAAACAACCCAATTGACATCGTTGTTCTTGCTACTGAAAAAGAATTTACCAAAAAAGCTGTCGAAATTATAAAGACCCTTGACATAAAGGGAGTATGGAATTTCTCGGACAGAAAATTTAAGCTTGATATACCCATTAAAAATATATGGATTGATGATTCGCTGATGACGCTTTGCTACGAAATCAGCCAAAATGAATAAGGATTAAATAATATGAAATTCTGTTTTAACAGCGCAGAAGAAAACATCACTCTGCCAAAAGAATTATTACTTAACAAAATAGAACAAGCTTCGCCTACTGAACTCAAGGTTTTGCTTTATGCGGCTAGTATGGGCAATGAATTTGACGAAGCCGATATACAGAATATATCGGGGCTTGATTTGACTGAAATTATTATTGCTCTCCAGTTCTGGCGCGGCGCTGACGTACTTTCTGTTGCCGGTCAGAGTACTACTGTTACGGCTAAGCCTAAAAAAGATAACAACAAAACCGTACAAAAGGTTGAAACTCCTGACTATACAGGCGATGAAGTGACAAGACTTTTTGCAGAAAAGAGCGAACTCAAACAGCTTATTGACGAGTGTCAGGCTATTGCGGGTAAAATGTTCAACCCGCTTGAAATAAACAAGATTATTTCACTTTACGACTATCTCGGTCTTTCGGCAGAATATATACTTCTTCTCTACAACTACTGTAAGGGTAAAAACAAAACTACGGTACACTACGTAGAAAAGACGGCTTTCAATCTCTACGACGAAGGCGTTGACACAGACGAAAAATTACAAGAATACATAAAATATAAAGAGCAGTTTGACAGTATCGCAGGTAAAATCCGCCGCATATTCGGCACTTCAAAAAGAGCATTGACCAAAAAAGAAGAAGGCTTCATCAGAAAGTGGACTGAAACTTTCAAAATGCCGCTTGAAGTAATTGAATATGCCTACGAATTGACGGTAAACGCTACAAACGAAGCGTCTATGCCCTATGCAAGTAAAATTCTTGAGAATTGGTTTAGCGCAGGATTCGTTACTCTCGAACAAGCAAAACAGGCTGAATTTGACTACAAAAAGGCAAAAGAAGACAGTAGTCAGCAGTCAGCAAGTTTTGATGATGACGAATTTTTTGAAGCGGCTCTCAAAAGAAGCTATGAAAACTTAGGCATCGCCCCTAAGGACTGATTACTATTATAAGGAGAAAACAATGGCTTATAACCGTGATAATTTCGTAACTTTGAAAAAAGAATACGAAACCAAAAGAAAAAATGCTATTGCTGATGCAGAAGCAAGAGAAACTGAGCTCCATATAAAACATCCCGACATAGCAAGAATAGATGAAGCTTTGCGTATGACAGGCGTAAAACTTATGCAAGAAGCTATGAAGGGAAAAGTCGGTCTTGAAGAAAGACTGAAAGCTGTTGAAAATGAAAATATGGCCCTTCAGGCTGAACGCAAAGAGCTTTTGAAAAAATATAATATACCCGAAGATTTTTCAGACGTAAAATATGAATGTGCTGACTGTATGGACACAGGATACGTCGGTATCAATATGTGCCACTGCTTCAAATCTTCACTTGCCAAAATGGCTTTTGAAACTTCAGGTCTTGGCTCACTTCTCAAAGACCAGTCTTTTGAAACCTTTGATATGTCTTTTTATATGGACAATAAAGCAAGTTTTGAAACTATGCAGAAGAATTACGAAAAGTGTAAATCTTACGCTAATTCTTTTGACAACAGCGGTAAGAATTTAATTTTCATTGGCGGTACGGGTCTTGGAAAGACACACCTTTCAACTTCGGTTGCAAAGGTAGTTATTGAAAAGGGTTATGACGTTGTTTACGA
>JAZRPI010000088.1:0-2193 GCA_045649165.1 Eubacteriales bacterium
ATAAATTTCGAAATATGAAAGTTTTCTCTCAACCGATTTTTTGATTTGCATATAAGCAATATCTTCAAATTTTTCGGGAGAAACTACTTTTGCATTAATCAAAGAATAGTAGTTTTCGGTAGTATCACAGACGGGAAGTTCGAATCCCCTGTATATAAGGTGCGATTTAGATATATCAGCATCTGACAGGTTGAAGAATCCGTGGAATGCAAAGTCTTTTAAAAAGTTAACGTCAGGGTCATTCCAAGTGCTGTCAACGTGATAATATTTTCCGTTTTGCTTAACTATATTCCAAAGGTGCGGTTCAATATCGGTCTTGCCTTCAACTGTAATACATTCAATACCACATCTGTTGAGCAATATTTTGTATGCCGCTGAATAGCCATCGCAGTATGCGAGCTTGTTGATAAGCGCGCCGTATGCTGTATGTGCTGTTTTTGGTATATCAAGCTCTGTTTTTGTTTTTCCGGCATAAGTGCAATGCCTTGTCAGAAAATCGTGAAGGGCAATAGCCTTTTCAAAATCTGACTGTTCTTTATTTGTGTATGCGACTGCCGCCGCGCTTACAGCCTCAATTTCCATTTTCATATTCTTGATACTTGTGGAAGAAGCCAGAAAATCCATTTTTACAATTGTTTTGTAGTCGTCAGAATACAATTTTAGTGAATCGTTATCAAGGTAAAATAATTCAGGGCAATCAAAAAGAATGGCTTTTGCGACCTTTTGAAATTCTTTTTCGGTGTAGATATAGGGAAGAATTTCTGTTTCTTTTTCATAGCTTTCGACTGATTTTTTAATAGCCTTGAAGAGCAATTGTTCTTTGTATGTTAACTGATTGAAATAATACAGGTTTTCTGAATATTCACTTTTCATTCCGGCAATCTTTTTTTCTCCCGCACGGTATCTTATCTCGATTGTGATAAGTACGGTTGAAATACATATTGCGCAGAATACCAAAATACAAACGGGAATGAGGATAAGTAGTTTTTTTCTGCTGAGTTTTATAAAAACCATCTCCCCAAAATATATTATAGATAATTATATCATATCTTAATTTTGTTTTCAATATATGACATTGATATTTTAATATTTTTTTGAAAAATTAGGGCAAAAAGGTAAAAAAGACTTGTATTATTTTTTTGTGTAATGTATAATGTATTCGTATTATTTTGCAAAATTATAATTGAATACATATTCATGGAGGAAAAAACTATGAAAAAAGTAAAATGGGGCGTAATTGGCGCAGGTGGTATTGCTGACCGCCGTACTATCCCTGGTATGATGCTTGCTGAAAATGCAGAGCTCGTAGCTGTAATGGAAATTAATATGGAGCTTGCTGAAAAAATCAGAGCAAAATATGATTGTAAGTACGCTTATGACAACTTCCAGGACCTTATAGACAACCCTGAAGTTGAAGCTATTTATATTGCATCTCCCGTATTCGCACACGTTGAACCTGCATTGGCAGTTGCAAAAGCAGGTAAGCACCTTCTTTGTGAAAAGCCTATTGCTTTTACAGTTGAAGAAACAAAGAATATTATTGAAGCTTGCAAAAAGGCAGGCGTTAAGTATGCAACAGGTTATATGATGAGATTTGGTGCATACCACATGGCAATCAAAAAACTTATTGCAGAAGGCGGCATCGGTCAGGTTGTTTCTGCAAGAGCACAGCTTTCAGGTTGGTTCCCGGAATCAGCAAAGAACTGGCGTCAGGACAAGAAACTTTCAGGTGGCGGCGCACTTGTAGATATGGCTGTACACTGCATCGATATTATCGAATACTTGGTTGGTTCACAGACAAAAGAAGTTGCTGCATTCGTTGACACAAGAACATTCTCATACAACGTTGATGACTCAGCAAACGTTCTTATCCACCTTGAAAACGGCGCTGCAGGTTATGTTGATGCACACTTCAACGTTCCGGACGAAGCTGTTAAAAACCGTGTTGAAATCTACGGTACACGCGGCTCTGTAATTTGCGAAAAGACTATCGGTCAGATTGACGAAGGTCACGTTGAAGTTTATACTTCTGAAGACAAGGGTTACGATGCACAGCAGAACAGAGATGATGCTGAAGCAAAGACACTTGACGTTGAATTTGGCAATATGTACACAAGAGAAATCGAATCATTCTCGAATTCAATTCTCAACGATACAGCAGTTGAAATTCCTATGGAAGTTGGTCTCCACATC
>JAZRPI010000089.1:0-2670 GCA_045649165.1 Eubacteriales bacterium
ATACAAAAACCCATTTAAAAAAGCAATATTACCCCAAAACGAACCAAGGAAAGAAAAAGACGCGTTTGAAATCACAATGCTTGATACAAGCAAACTCTATCCCAATCCGTCACAACCAAGATTTATTTTTGAAGACGAGCCGCTTCTCCGCCTTGCAGACAGCATAAGACGGTACGGAATTTTGCAGCCCCTTTCGGTAAGGCCCACAAAAAGAAGTGACAATGCAGAAACGAACTATCAGATTATTGCAGGCGAAAGACGTTGGAGAGCCGCAAGAATTATCGGACTTCAGCAAATCCCCTGTATCATTTTGAATATAGACAGCAAAAAATCGGCTGAACTTGCTATAATTGAAAATATACAGAGAGAAGATTTGAATATTTTTGAACAAGCGGCGGCTATTGCTTCTCTTATTGATATTTACGGTCTTACACAAGAACAAGCGGCAAAACAGCTTTCTTCAAGCCAGTCATACATTGCAAACAAGCTGAGAATACTAAAACTCACACCAAAAGAACGTACGGAAATTATAAAACACAATCTTACCGAGCGACACGCGAGAGCGTTACTCAGACTTGACAGCGTACAGGACAGGCTGAACGTTATACAGGTTATTGCATCAAAAGAATATAACGTTGCGCAAACCGACAGATATATAGACTCACTTCTCTGCCCAAAAACTTCTGACAAGACTGACAACAGAACATACAAGGGCGCACTCAAAGACATTAAGTTCTTTTATAACTCGGTTGACAAGGCTGTTAATCTTTTACGCGGTTGCGGCGCGACTGTTTTTACCGACACAAAAGAAAACGACGACCATACACTTATTCAAATCCGTATTATGAAATAATGTTTCACGTGGAACACTAATCGGCAGAAGTTTGAAAATGTTCCACGTGGAACATTTTTTGTATATTTGTGTAATATGTAGAATATTTTTGCGCCCCTTGAATTTTGTTGACAAGCGTACCTTTGACTGATATAATAATATAAGTAATAATTTTTCAAGGAGTAAAGGCTTTATGGGCAGAATTATAACCTTCGCCAACCAAAAAGGCGGTGTCGGAAAATCAACGTCAGCAATCAATATTGCCGCAGAAGTGGGCGCTTTGGGCAAAAAAGTTCTGCTTGTGGACAACGACCCACAGGGCAACGCTTCAAGTGGTGTCGGACTTTTCAACAAGAGAAATATTAAAAACTCTACATACAGCGTAATTATGGAGCCATCTTCTGTCAGAGATGCAATTCAGCATACAGAATTTGACAATCTTGACATTATGCCGTCAAACATAAACCTTGCAGGCGCAGAAATAGAACTTATTGATATGGACGCGCGACACAGAAGACTTAAAGATGCACTTGATGCTGTCAGAGACGAATATGACTATATATTTATAGACTGTCCCCCGACTTTAGGACTTTTGACAGTCAACGCGCTTGTTGCGGCAGACGGAATTATTATTCCGATGCAGTGCGAATATTTCGCACTCGAAGGCTTGGCTCAGCTTTCTGTATCTATAAAAAAAGTAAAACAGCTTTATAATCCCAAGTTAGAGCTTGTCGGCATACTTATTACAATGTACAACGGCAGACTCAATCTTTCAAACCAAGTTATGTCAGAGCTTAAGAAATATTACGCTGACAAGCTGTTCAAAACGGTTATAACAAGAAACGTAAGACTCAGCGAAGCTCCGAGTTACGGTATGCCTATCAGATATTTTGACAAGCACTCCAAAGGAGCTTTGGCATACACAGACGTAACAAAAGAAATTCTTGAACGTATATAGGTGATACTATGGCTAAGATTAAAGGAACAGGCAGAGGCTTTGACGCCGTTTTTGCCGACAACTCAATAGAAGATTCAAACGAAAGTGTAAAAACTCTCAGACTCAGCGAAATTGAGCCTGAACCTACGCAGCCGCGTACTATTTTTAACCACGAGCCGCTTGAAGAACTCGCTTCATCTATTGCAACCCACGGTCTTCTTCAGCCAATTATCGTACGCGAAGGCAAAAATGGTTATTATCGCATAGTTGCAGGCGAAAGACGTTGGAGAGCTTCAAAAATGGCAGGACTTACCGAAGTTCCGGTCGTTATAATTGACCCTGACGACAAAGAAGCCGCTGAACTTTCGCTTATCGAAAACTTACAACGCGAAAACTTGAACATTATTGAAGAAGCTTTGGCATACAAAGCGCTCATTGATGAATATAATCTTACACAAAAGGAAGTTTCTGGAAGAATTGGCAAATCAAGGGAATTCGTAGCCAATGCTATGCGTCTTCTTGATTTACCCGAAGAAATTATTGAACTTGTTAAGAAAAACGAACTCTCAGCAGGTCATGCAAGAACTCTGCTCGGACTCAAACACAAAGAATATCTCGCAGAAGTTGCAAAACAGGTTATTTCAAAGGGGCTTTCAGTAAGAGCTACTGAAGAACTTGTACGTTCTCTCAACAAAAAGGGCGAAATGACCGAAGAAACTGAAACCGAACCGACAGAAATCAGCGTTGACTATATTTCTGACCTTGAAAAAAGAGTGACTTCACAGATCGGCAGACAGTTCAAAATTCACTCAAAGGGCAAGAAAAAACGTATCGAAATTGAATACAGCGACGAAAACGACCTTGAATACATAATAAAACAGCTTTGCGGCAAAACTTTCTT
>JAZRPI010000090.1:0-8158 GCA_045649165.1 Eubacteriales bacterium
CTTATGACTCGAATTTTCAAACCCCTTAAATTACCGTCTGTTACGGCATATCTTATTGCAGGCGTTCTCATCGGCCCATACTGTTTGGGACAGCTTGGAGTACAGGGACTCGGCTTTGCAGACCACGATGCAGTTTCAAAACTTGCGCTTGTGTCAGAAGTAGCCCTTGGATTTATTGCTTTTTCAATCGGTAACGAATTCAGACTTTCTGAACTTAAAAAAACAGGTAAACAGGCGCTTGTAATCGGTATTTTTCAGGCTCTCGTAGCAACGCTTTTCGTTGACTTGGCGCTTCTTGCAGTACATATTGCTATGCCTGATAAATTGACAGTACCCCAGCTTTTGACACTTGGCGCTATTGCAACGGCAACAGCTCCTGCTGCAACACTTATGGTTGTACGTCAGTATAAGGCAAACGGTCCTTTGACAAAACTCCTTTTGCCTATCGTTGCGCTTGACGACGCTGTCGGTCTTATCGTATTTGCAGTATCATTCGGTGTTGCAAAGACACTTATAAGCACAACAGGTTCTATCGACGTTGTTTCAATAATCGTAAACCCCATTGTTGAAATTGTATGCTCACTTGTTTTGGGTGCAATTATGGGGTGGGTACTCACACAGCTCGAAAAATTGTTTAACTCAAATACAAACAGACTTAACCTTACAATAGGTATAGTTTTCCTTACAGCATCGCTTTCTATGATAGATTTCCATATTGGCAGTGTACATATCCATTTTTCTTCACTGCTCGTATGTATGATGCTCGGAACTGTATTCTGTAATATCTGTCCTTTGTCACACGACCTTATGGCTGCTTCTGACAAGTGGACGTCTCCTTTGTTTGCATTGTTCTTTGTTGTATCTGGTGCAGAACTTGAACTCGGCGTATTTGCTGACGTTGCAATAGTTGTAATCGGTCTTATATACATTGCATTCCGTTGCCTTGGTAAGTATTTTGGTACTCTTGCAAGTGCAAAGGCGACAAAGTGTGAGCCGCAGATTTGCAAATACCTTGGAATTACACTTTTCCCGCAGGCTGGTGTTGCTCTTGGTATGTGCGCTACTGCAATGCAGCTTGGCGAACAGGGCAACTTGATTCGTAACATAACTCTCTTTGCAGTTCTTATTTATGAATTGGTAGGTCCTCTGCTTACAAGAAAAGCGCTTCAGGCAGCAGGCGAAATCAAGCCTATGAGTGACGAAGTTAAGCACAGAAGAATTCACAAGCTTAACGAAGCGAAAAATAAGTAATATAACAAAAAGGACGGTTAGAAATAACCGTCCTTTTTTGTTTTACAATACACTTGCAAATATATTTGCTGTATGATATAATTTTTGTAATTGGGAAACAGGGGAAATTTAATGGGGATTATTGAAAATATAGACAAGGTTATACATATTTTCTCTCTTACAAAACAACAATCCGAAGCAGAAAATGACAATCTTAGTGATAATATAAATGATAGCTATAAAGACAGAAACGTTCTTGTTGGTGTTGTGAGAAATAAAGGACAATTTTATAAGCTGTTGAAGTACAAATTTTATCATATACCGATGTCAAAGATAAGCGGTTGTGAGATGCCTATCAAATACGTGGCGATATATCAGTCGAAGAAATTGTTTGGCAGAAAATGCGGCGTATATTATTATGCCGAAGTGAAAGACTACAAAACAGTTTTACGATATCAGATAAGAGAAATCAGAAAACAGTCGGATGAGCCATATTTGTATATAAGGGTCAAAAGGTGGCAAAGGCTTCCGAGAAGGATTATGGCAAACGGAATGGAAGATATAGCATTTTCGACCACCATGCCTTTGATGATGAAAGCGAAAGACGTATCCGAGCTTCAAATCAGGTCAAAAGACGAATATGAATTTTACAAAAGCCTTGTAAAAACAGTAAAGAGTTTGATCAAAAACAGAATTCCAAGCCATGAAGATATGATATACGGAGATTTTACGATAAAACTTCAAGGCGGACTTCTGTATCTTTATTTTTGTGACGTAGTGCAGTACGTAATCGGGTTTGATGTTTTTCTTCAGACTCCAATGAAGGTTATAAAGGATATTTTTGATTATTATCCCGAAAAGTAATTTTGAAAAAAGGGGGCAAAAAACATGAATACAACAAATGCGATTTTTGAATGCGTAAGCTTTGCATTGTTTGATGGTGCTATTTCCGATGAGCTTAAATCTTGTTCAGAAAACGAAGAGTTTTTGATAAATGTTTTTAAGTTAGCAAAAAAACACGATATTGCCCACCTTGTTGGTTTTTCTCTTAACAAAAGCGGACTATTAAACAAATCAACGGCAATAGCTAACTTGTTTGAAAAAGAACAGTTTTTGGCAGTATATCGCTATGAAAATATAAATCACGAGCTTGACAGACTGACCGTTCTTTTTGAAGAGAATGAAGTGGACTGCATATTGCTCAAAGGCTCATATTTGAGAAGGTTTTATCCTGAAGAATGGCTGAGAACAAGCTGTGACATTGATATTCTTGTAAGGGTTGACGAAATACAAAAAGCAATCAAGCTTATGGTGGATAAATGCGGGTATGAGTTAAAGGATAAAAACGGTCATGACTACCACCTGTATTCACCGAATGGAATGCTTATAGAGCTTCATTTTTCACTTATTGAAGAAGATACCGTGCTCAAGGCTGACGAAGTTCTTGAAAGCGTATGGGAATGTGTAAGCCTTATTGATGACTATAAACATATTTATACTTTGAATGAAGATATGTTTTATTATTATCATATTGTACACATGGCGAAACACCTGCTTTGCGGTGGCTGTGGCATAAAGCCGATTATTGATATAAGTGTAATAAACAATAATTTTAAATTTACTGAAAAAAAAGATATACTGCTTAAGAATGGCGGTATTGATAAGGTTGAAAGTGTTTCAAGGCGACTTGCAGAAGTATGGTTCAAAAATGCAGAACACGATGAAAGAACAATGCGTTTATCTGAGTTTATACTGAACGGCGGTGTATACGGAAATACAGAAAACTATGTTGCGGCAAACAAGGACAAAAACGGCGGCACTTTTGGCTATGCGATATACAGAATTTTTTTGCCGTATAAATTTATGGTAATAAGATATCCAAGTCTTGAAAAAAGAAAGTGGCTCTATCCTTTGTATCAATTCAGACGTTGGTATGACCTTTTGTTTAAGGGCAGGGCTAAGCATTCTTTTAATGAACTTAAGATTAATAAGAATATAGATAGCGACAAAATTAAAAATACAAACGCTATGCTTGACGACCTTGGACTGAAATAAAAAACGTTTACCGTGCGTAAATTTATGTTACGTACGGTTTTTCTTTTTTGTGGAAATATATCATAGAAAAAATGTAAAAATAATTATCGCAAGGCATCGAATATATAAAAGGATATTGACAACAAGTATATTTTTTTATAAAATGAAGGTTACCCAATAAATAAAAATCTTTTCCGGAATTATTTTGGAGGAATGTATGAAATTTTTAGAAAATAACTTACCGATTATCACGTTGGTAGTTTCTTTGATTGCGTTGGCGTTTGCTTTACTTACCGCAAGGAAAATCATCAAATTCCCTGAGGGAAACGACAAGATGAAGAAGATTTCCGAGTGGATAAGACAGGGTGCTTCTGCATATCTTAAACGTCAGTATAAAGTGGTATCAATATTCTTTATCAGTATGTTTGCTGTTCTTATTGTAATGGCGGCATTTGGTTTGCTTTCTTGGTTTGTTCCTTTTGCTTTTGTAACCGGCGGATTTTTCTCAGGGCTTTCGGGCTTTATCGGAATGAAGATTGCGACTTTGTCAAACAACAGAACTGCAAACGCTTGTATGGATAGCCTTAACAAAGGTCTCAGAGTTGCTTTTTCAGCAGGCTCTGTTATGGGCTTTACTGTTGTAGGACTCGGGCTTTTTGATATTTCACTTTGGTTTATTTTACTTAAATACGTTTTCCAGCTTGAAACTCACGCGATATCAACGACGATGCTTACTTTTGGTATGGGCGCATCGTCTATGGCTCTTTTTGCGAGAGTGGGCGGCGGTATATTTACAAAAGCGGCAGACGTTGGCGCTGACCTTGTTGGTAAGGTTGAAGCGGGAATACCCGAGGACGACCCCAGAAACCCTGCAGTTATTGCAGATAACGTAGGTGACAACGTAGGTGACGTTGCAGGTATGGGTGCAGACCTTTATGAATCATACGTCGGCTCAATTATTTCTGCATCTGCTCTCGGTGTAACAGCTTTCGGCAGTATGAAAGCTATGGCGCTTCCTTTGATTATGGCGGCTCTCGGTATTATCGCATCAATACTTGGTACTTTCCTTGTAAAAACGGGTGAAAATACAGACCAGGCTCAGCTTCTCAAAGCGCTTGGCAGGGGTACAAACTTTAGCGCAATACTTATAGGTATCATAGCTCTCCCTGTTACTTATTACATACTCGGTGATTTCAAATTCTATTTTGCAATTTTAGCAGGACTTATTGCGGGCGTTCTTATCGGTAAGGCTACCGAATATTTTACGTCTGATACTTATAAACCCACACAGAGACTTGCAAAATCAAGTGAAACAGGCTCAGCTACAATTATTATTGACGGTATAAGCCTTGGTATGCTTTCAACGGTTTTTCCGATTGTTATTGTCGGTGTTTGCATTATGGTTGCATACTTTGTATGTAACGGTGTTGAATCAGCCCCCAAAGGACTTTACGGCATAGCTCTTGCGGCAGTAGGTATGCTTTCAACTCTCGGTATTACTCTTGCGACAGATGCTTACGGTCCTGTTGCAGATAACGCGGGCGGCGTTGCTCAGATGGCAGACCTTGACCCTGACGTAAGAAAGAAGACAGACGCGCTTGACTCTTTGGGCAATACAACAGCGGCGACAGGCAAAGGCTTTGCTATTGGCTCGGCGGCTCTTACCGCTTTAGCTCTCGTTGCATCTTATATCGAAAAGGTTAAGAGTGTTGCGCTTGAAAGCGGCGGCTCGATTGAGGGCGTATTTGATATTATGGACCCTGTTATTCTCGTTGGTTTGTTTATTGGCGCTTGCTTGCCTTTCTTGTTTGCGGCTCTTACAATGAGCTCGGTAGGCAGAGCAGCTCAGTCAGTAGTTGTTGAAGTGCGTCGTCAGTTCAAAGAAATTGCGGGACTTATGGACGGAAACAGTGAGCCTGATTATAAATCTTGTGTTGACCTTTGTACAAAGGCAAGCTTGAAAGAAATGGTGCTTCCCACGGTTATTGCTATTGTTGTTCCTGTAATTGTTGGTCTTATTCTTGGTTATAAAGGTGTTGTAGGTATGTTGGCGGGCGCTACTGCGACAGGCTTCTTGCTTGCAATATTTATGTCAAACTCAGGTGGTACTTGGGATAATGCTAAGAAATATATTGAAAGCGGCGCTGTTGGCGGTGGTAAGGGTAGCAAAGAACACAAAGCGGCAGTTGTTGGCGATACGGTAGGCGACCCCTTTAAAGATACCGCAGGCCCTGCTATTAATATTCTCATCAAGCTTCTTTCAATGGTATCCATTGTGTTTGCGGCATTGGTTTATAACTTCCATTTATTTTAATTGAAACAATATAAAAAGCGGTTCATGTTGAACCGCTTTTTTGTTTATATAAAATCTTGTTTGTAGGGGGCGATGCCCATGAGAACCCCCAAAACTTACTTTGTGCGTTTCGGGGAACCCCTACCACGACGCCCCGTTATAGTTAAAAGATTTATTATACAAACAAATTTTCAAACAAGCATCTTTTTTTACTACTTTCTTGATGCCAAGAAAGTAGAGCAAAGAAAGCATTTAGGGGCAGGGATTTCGATTTCCCCGCCCCTAAAAACCCCTACCCTTGAAACGACTTAGGGCTATGCAGCCCTAAGAACCTGCTTTGTTTGCATGAATTGTTTATGTATACTTCACCATTTATATTAATTTATACTTGATTTAGGGTGTAAAATATTATATAATAATATAAGTATATAAAAATGGAGAAAAATTTATGTCAATTACGAATGACAGACAAAAGAATATAAGAAACTTTTCAATAGTTGCGCACATTGACCACGGCAAGTCAACCCTTGCTGACCGTATACTTGAACATACGCAGAACGTTACCAAGCGCGAAATGGAAGAGCAGTTGCTTGACAATATGGACCTTGAAAGAGAAAGGGGCATAACCATAAAAGCGCGCGCGGTTAAGCTTGACTATAAAGCTCCCGACGGACAGGACTACGTGCTCAACTTGATTGACACCCCCGGACACGTTGACTTTAACTATGAAGTATCGCGTTCGCTTAACGCTTGCGACGGTGCATTGCTCGTTGTTGACTCAACTCAGGGCATACAGGCACAGACACTTGCAAACGCTTACCTTGCTGTTGATGCTGACCTTGAAATTGTTCCTGTTATAAACAAAATGGACTTGCCTGCGGCAGACCCCGACAGAGTAAGAAAAGAAATTGAAGACGTAATCGGCATACCTGCCGAAGACTGTCCTGCAATTTCCGCAAAGAGTGGGCTTAACATCGACCAGGTGCTTGACAAAATCGTAAGCGATATTCCTTGTCCTAAGGGCGACGTTGACAAACCCTTGAAGGCGTTGATTTTTGACTCGTACTACGACTCATATCTCGGCGTTGTAGTTTATATAAGAGTGTTTGACGGCACAATCAAGTCGGGCGACGAAGTGTATATGATGGGTACGGGAGCAAGATTTACGGTTGTTGACGTCGGCACTATGTCGGCATTCGGTCTTTCAAAATCCGAATATCTTGCGGCGGGCGACGTTGGTTATTTCACAGCGAGTATCAAAAACGTATCAGACACACGTGTGGGCGATACTGTTACTAATGCTGAAAACGGCGTAGAAGAAGCACTTCCCGGATTTAAGGAAGCTGTGCCTATGGTATATGCAGGTATATATCCTGCAGACGGCGCAAAATACGGCGACTTACGTGATGCTCTTGAAAAATTACGTCTTAATGACGCGGCTTTGACCTTTGAACCCGAAACTTCGGCGGCGTTAGGATTTGGTTTCCGTTGTGGTTTCTTGGGACTTCTTCACATGGAAGTTATTGAAGAAAGAATTGAGAGAGAATTCAATCTTGATTTGATTACAACAGCGCCCAGCGTTATATACAAGATTGACAAAAAAGACGGCGAAACTGTATATATCGACAACCCTGCAAACTATCCTTTGGTTGATGAAATCGAAACTGCATACGAGCCTATGGTTAAGGCAAGTATTATTACACCGTCTGAATACATTGGCGGTATTATGGAACTCTGTCAGGACAGACGCGGCATATTTATTGATATGACGTATATTGATACGACAAGAGCCGAACTTCATTACAGACTGCCTTTGAATGAAATTATATACGACTTCTTTGATGCACTCAAGAGCAGAAGTAAGGGCTATGCTTCACTCGATTATGAAATTGCCGAATACGTACCGAGTAAGCTTGTAAAACTTGACATATTGCTCAACGGCGACGTTGTAGACGCGCTTTCATTTATAGTACACGAAGAAAAGGCTTATGCGCGCGGAAGAAAGATATGCGAAAAGCTGAAAGAAAACATACCGCGTCAGCTGTTTGAAGTACCCATTCAGGCGGCAATCGGCGGCAGAGTTATTGCGAGAGAAACAGTTAAGGCTTTGCGTAAGGACGTTCTTGCAAAATGTTACGGCGGCGATATTACGCGTAAGAAGAAGTTGCTTGAGAAACAGAAGGAAGGCAAGAAGAAGATGCGTACTTTGGGTACTGTTGAAGTTACACCCGAAGCGTTTATGGCTGTTCTCAAATTTGACGATGAATAATATACACAGATTTTACTTTTTGAAAGTTGGAGTATAAAAATGGATAAGAAACTTGGACTTTATATTCACATACCTTTTTGTGAGCATAAGTGTGATTATTGCGATTTTTATTCGCTTACACAGTTTAACGACTATGTAAGATTTGTTGACTCAATGCTTTTGCAGATGGAAGACTTTTCCGAGCAGGTAAAGGAATATACCGTTGATACTATTTATATCGGCGGCGGTACTCCTACCGTTCTTCCTGTAAAGAGAATGCTTGAGCTTATTGAAGGTATATACAAGAATTTCAACGTATCGGAAAACGTTGAATTTACAATGGAAGCAAACCC
>JAZRPI010000091.1:0-4209 GCA_045649165.1 Eubacteriales bacterium
ATAATAAGAGCAATTCTTACGCTTATCCCCGACTTATCTTATGTTTCTAACCCGGATTACTCATCAAATGTTACAAATGATACAGGTTTTTATATTTCAAACTACAGAACACTTCTTACTGGTATTAACTTCCTGGTTGTAGGAATTCTTGGTGTTGTTTGGTTTGTTTATGCCTATAAGTATTTTACATCAATCAAAAAAGATAAGACTTTAATAAAACACCTTGCTGATAAATACAACAATGAGATTCTTGCAAACAAAGGTCTCTTTGTAAGACGACACATCAAAACAGCATTCTTTTTAGTTGTTGTTGGCTCTATATTTATGTTTGACTTGCTGATAGATTACATTAACGTAATTCCCGATGTTCTTGGCGCATTGATGTTTGTTATTTCAGCGTTTTTGTTAAACAAACACGTAAAATCAAAAATATATATTATTTTCTCGTTTTTATTTCTATTCTTCTCTGCTGTTTCGTGGGGTGTTCTGTGTTATTACGGAATAAAATTCCCTGCAGTAAACATCTGGGCAAATTTTGAAGCTTATAACTTGTTTATATGGGTTAACGTTTCAAACGTAATAAAATACGTTTCCTTAGCATTGTGTTTATTCTCACTATACAAATCAAACAAGTCTATAATCAAACAACACACAGGAACATCTGTTGATGAACTCGCTTCGATTATAAAAGCATCTAAAGAAAAGAAAAAGAATATGTATAGACAAAATATAACTTGTCTTATTTTTGGTCTTATTTGTGCCGGTTCCGGTATTGTGAGAATGATTTTGTTGTATGATTTAGGTGTATATTCCGTTGTTGATTTCGTTTTGAATATTTTATGGGTTTTCTTATTATCAAAACTGTTATCGACAATAAACTCAGCGATAGAATATAAGTATTTATAAAAAAAGGAATTTGTTTTAATGAACAAAAAAACAAAAAACATTGAAACTTCTGCTAAGATTAATCTGATAGTTTCAATGGTTGTGTTCGGCACTATTGGTATATTCAGAAGGTATATCCCGCTTTCATCATCATTTATTGCATTGGCGAGAGGATTCATTGGGTCATTGTTTCTTTTGGCTGTTTTGGCGTTTAAGAAACAAAAACTATCTCTTGCAACCTTTAAAAGTAACGGTTTTTATCTGCTAATTTCCGGCATATTTATAGGTTTCAACTGGATATTGCTTTTTGAAGCATACAATAATACTTCCGTCTCGGTAGCGACACTGTGCTATTATATGGCGCCTGTAATTGTTATGCTGCTTTCGCCTGTTGTATTAAAAGAAAAATTGAATGCAAAAAAATGGATGTCTGTTATAGCATCAGTGTTTGGTATGGTGTTCATTTCGGGAGTATTAAACAATAACAGTAGTCTTGCTGATATAAAAGGTATTTTATTTGGACTGGGAGCTGCACTTTTGTATGCCCTTGTTATAATTTGTAATAAAAAAATAACCAACATATCGCCTTATGATAAAACGATTTATCAATTAGCGATAGCGACAGTTGTGCTTATTCCCTACACTTTTTTAACAGAAAAAATAACTGTGTCAGATTTTGATTATAAAATTATATTTTTGTTAGTTTTTGTTGGTGTTCTTCACACAGGTTTTACATATTTTTTATACTTTGGCTCTATATCAAATTTGAATGCTCAGACAGTTGCTCTATACAGCTATATTGACCCTATATGCGCAATAATACTGTCTGCTGTACTTTTAAAAGAAAACTTCGGCATTTATGAACTAATAGGAACACTCCTTATACTCGGCTCAACAATTATATGTGAAATCCCAATTACACACTCAAAAAAATGACTTTTCAGCATTAAAACCATTGAAAACATTGTTTTTTTATGGTAAAATATAACGAATAATATATTACGAGGTCTAAAAAATGTATATTGAAAAAAATGTACTTGACAAAATTTTACTTAACGCACTTGAAGAAGATTTAGGAAACGGAGATATTACAACTTTATCAGTAATACCACCCGAAAACAAGGCACACGGAAAATATATAGCAAAAGAAAGCGGTGTTCTCTGCGGTGTCGGTGTTGCAAAACGTGTATACGAATTAATTGATGAAACAGTAGATTTCAAAACATATTACAACGACGGAGATTTTGTTGAAAAAGGAACAATTATTGCCGAAGTTAAAGGACTTGCTATCTCTCTCCTTTCAGGCGAACGTGTAGGTCTTAATTTAATGCAAAGACTTTCAGGTATAGCCACAAGAACAGCTGAAGCTGTTAAGGCTGTTGAAGGTACAAATGCAAGAGTCACTGATACAAGAAAAACAACACCCGGCATAAGAGCTCTTGAAAAGTATGCTGTTCGTGTTGGTGGTGGTTCAAACCACAGATTTAACCTTGCTGACGGTGTTCTTATTAAAGATAACCATATCGCTGCTGCAGGCTCAATCACAAATGCTGTTCAGAGAGCAAGAAAAAATGCTCATCACATGCTCAAGATAGAAGTTGAAATCGAAACTTTTGAACAGTTAAACGAAGCTTTGGAAGTTGGCGCCGATATTATTATGCTTGATAATATGAACGAAGAAGATATGACAAAAGCTGTAAAAATAATTAACGGCAGAGCTATCTCCGAAGCATCAGGTAATATGGGCGAAAGAGATTTGGCGAAGGTAGCCGCTACGGGTGTAGATTTAATCAGTATCGGTGCACTTACACACTCTGTGCACTCTATGGACATAAGCTTAAAGTTCAAACTTGACTAATAAAATTGGAGAATAAAATGAGACGCTATTTATTCGGAGAATCATTAGAAAATCTTGAAGTACTTCACTATGACGTTTTGGTATGTGGAAGTGGTATCGCAGGTCTTTACTCTGCTCTTCATATTTCTGATGACAAAAAATGTTTGATAATAACAAAATCTAATATTGAACACAGCAATTCATACCTGGCTCAAGGTGGTATTGCTGCTGTTATCGACCCAAATGACAAATTTGATTCTCACATTGCTGACACACTTAGAGCAGGAGCAGGTCTCTGTAACGAAGAAGCTGTACGTGTTCTTGTTTCTGAAGGTCCTGAAAACATAAAGGAACTCGTCGAAATGGAAGTTCCTTTTGACGTTAATCCTGAAGGCGACCTTTTGATTACGCTTGAAGGTGGTCATACCCACAGAAGAATTGTTCACTGTGGTGGAGACTCAACAGGACGCGAAACAACAAAGAAACTTGGTCAAATTGCTCTCACAAAAAATAATATAGACGTTTCATTTGATACTTATCTAATCGACATCATAACAGAAAATGGCAAAGCAATTGGTGCTGTAATATTCGACAAAAAGCCTAAACTTGTCATTGCGCCTAGCATAATTCTCTGCACAGGTGGTTGCGGTGCATTATACGAACTTACAACCAACCCCCAAGGTGCTGTTGGCGAAGGGATTGCCGCAGCTTTGAGAGCAGGCGCTGTTATTGTTAATATGGAAATGGTTCAGTTCCACCCGACAACTCTTGTTGGCAACACCCCCAATAGCGAAAATCTCTTCTTGATTTCCGAAGCTGTCAGAGGCGAGGGCGGTAAGTTGATGAATTCCAAAGGCGAAAGATTTATGGTTGGTCAGCACGAATTAGCTGAACTTGCTCCCCGTGATATTGTAACTCGCGGTATTCTTAAAGAACTCAGAAAATCAGGCGAATCTAACGTTTATCTCGACGTTTCATCGATGTCAGAAGAGTTCTTTACAAAAAGATTCCCCACTATTTCGAGTGTTTGTAGACAAGTTGGTGTTAACGTTCCGTTCGAAAAAATACCTGTACGACCTGCACAGCACTATCTTATGGGTGGAATTAAAACTAACCTTGACGGTATGACTAATATCGAAGGTTTGTATGCATGCGGCGAAGTAGCTTGGACAGGTATTCATGGCGGAAACAGACTCGCAAGCAACTCGATGCTTGAATGTCTTGTTTTTGGCAGAAGAGCCGCTTTTGACATTAACAAGAAAAACAGAAAAACAGAATACAACTCTCTTCCTGTTACTGAAAACAAAAACAGAAAGTCATTCACTGATGAAAAGATTGACGAATACGAAAAACTTATCAGACATACAATGACTGAAAAGGTTGGCGCTGTAAGAACAGTCAGTGGACTTACAGAAGCAAAAGAAGTTCTTGATAATATTTATGATGAAATTCAGAGCTGCCACTTCTCTACTCCAAAGCAGTATAAA
>JAZRPI010000092.1:0-4910 GCA_045649165.1 Eubacteriales bacterium
CAGAAGTGAAGGGTAATCAGTCGTAAAACGTGACAGCAGTATTGCCGACGGAACGTTACTTATAAACTGACAGCTGAGTGTTGAAACGATAAGGGTGTCTTTTTCAAGCAAAGAAGAAATAAGGCTATGTACAGCGTTGATTCTTGAAAGGTTACCTGCAAATATAAAGAAAAAGAAGAACGTACCGAGCAGCCCGTAGTCTACCATAGCAAGTGAATCTTTATCCATAAAAAACAGGATTATCGGAATAACAATCAGACCTAATATAAAGGGAATTATTCTGAAAACTATGAGAATGGACATTGTGAACAGTATTAAGTAGATTACTGTTCTTTTTATATTCAGCTTTTCGCCAAATTCTTCGTCAAGTGTAAACTTGATTGGTTTTACGGGAATACAGGCAACTGCAAGAAGTGTAATTGCAAGTAAAAAGGGTGGAAGCATAATTTTGCAGAATTCGCCTGTGGGAATATTAAAAAACGAATACAGATACAAATTCTGCGGATTACCGAAGGGTGTCAGCATACCGCCAAGGTTTGCCGATATGTTTTGCAAAACGAACAGATAAGCCATATACTTTTCCTGCTTTGTAACTGACAGAGCAAAGTATCCAAGCGGCAGGAAGGTTATAAGCGCCATATCGTTTGCTATTATCATTGAGCCTATAAAAGTAATGACTATAAGCAATAAAAACAGTGAGCGCAGATTTCCCGCCATAGTTACAAGCTTACGCGCAAGAATGGTAAAGAATTTTATGTTTCTTAATGCGCACACTACTGCCAAAGTCAAGAATAAGCAAGACAGAGTCTTCCAGTCAAAATAGTCAAAATATGCCTTGTCGGGCGTCACAAAAAAACAGGTAGTTATAGCTGCGATTGCCGCGATACAAAATACTATATTTTTCTTTATAAATCCTAATGCTTTCAAAATATCACCGTTTCTTATAGTTTATACAATATAAATTTCATTGGGGTCTTTCGGCTGAAAATAGTCGTAAACCTTTGTTGTGTTTGTAATTATGCAGTCGATAGTCCTGATTGAAGTAAGGTTGTAGGGGGTTGACAGAGAGAATTTCGTTTCGTCGCACAAAAAGATTGATTTTTTTGACTGAGCGATTGCAACCTTTCTTATCTGTGTTTCGGGCAGAGACGGGTCTGTAAGCATACCGCTGTCTGTTATTCCGTGACAAGAGAAAAACATAGCGTCAAGGTTAAATCTCTGAATAAAATCTTCGGCAAAGCTTCCGTAGTGCGCCAATGAGTTTTTGAAAATTTCCCCACCGGTACAGTAAGTTCTTATACCTTTTTTTACAAGAACAGTCGCAAGGAGTATGCCGTTTGTGATAACGGTAATATCTTTTTTTGTGTCCAAAAATTCCGCCATCTGAAGAGTTGTCGTTGACGCGTCAATAAAAATAATATCGTTGTCTTTTATCAAAGATACCGCCTTTTTACAGAGCGCTCTCTTTTCTGTCGGGTGTACCGTCTTTCTGAAATTCAAGGGCGCAACAATATGCTCTGACTGTATTTTCTTTGCTCCGCCGTGGCTTCTTGTAATCTGATTTCTTCTTTGTAATTCTGCCAAATCGCGTCTGATTGTAGGCAGACTTACGTACAGTTTTTTGCTGAGATTTGCAGCCGAAATATACTGTTCGTCTTCAAGTATTTCAAGTATTTTATCGTAGCGTTCTTCTTTTAGCATACTGTTTTCTCCTTTGAGCGAAAATGAGCGTTTATAAGTTTAATAGCCATTCATTGACAATCGTTTTTGATTGCTTTATTATAACTTTAGAATCTATTTTTGTCAAGAAAGGTAACAAAAAATATGTATGATATAGCAATAATCGGCGCAGGAATTATAGGCGCTATGACTGCGAGAACGCTGTCAAGATACAATTTAAAAATATGTATCTTGGAAAAAGAAAATGACGTTGCTATGGGTGCTACAAAGGCGAACTCCGCTATTGTACACGCAGGTTTTGATGCAAATGAAGGCAGTCTTAAAGCGTTGCTTAACGTTAAGGGCTCAAAGATGATGAAAAAAATATGCTGTGAACTTGGCGTGAAATATAAAAACAACGGCTCGTTGGTTATTGGTTTTAACGATGAAGACAGAGCGCATTTAGAAAACCTTCTTGATAGGGGAAGAATAAACGGCGTTGAAGGACTGCGTATTATAGAAAAAGAAGAGCTTAAGCAGATTGAGCCCAATATTTCAGACAATGTAATCTGCGCTTTGTATGCGCCGACAGGGGCGATTGTATGCCCTTATGATTTAACAATAGCTTCTATTGGTAACGCTATGGATAACGGCGCAGAATTAAAGTGCAATTTTGAAGTAAGCGGAATACAAAAAACGGAAAAGGGTTATATAATTTCAAGCGAAAAAGAAAGTATAGAAGCGCGTTACGTTATCAACTGCGCAGGAATATACTCCGACAAAATTGCAAGACTTATTGGCGATGACTCATTTAATATACATCCAAGAAAAGGCGAATACGTTTTGCTTGACAAAGAGTGCGGTAATATTGTTTCACACACAATATTCAGAACGCCTACAAAAATGGGCAAGGGAATACTTGTTACGCCAACAGTTGACGGAAACCTGCTTTTAGGGCCTACTTCGGTTGACATAGATGACAAGGACAACAAGAATACGACAGCTTATGGACTAAACGAAGTATTAACCAAGGCTAAGGAATATATTACTTCTGTTCCGTCGGGTAAAACGATTACTTCTTTCTGTGGGTTGCGCGCTGTTGGAAGCACGGGGGATTTCATAGTTAATTTGCCAAAAGAAAGTTTCATAAATGTATCTGGAATAGAATCTCCCGGACTCAGCGCGTCACCCGCAATAGCTGAATACATTTTGGATATGCTCAAAGAAACAGGACTTGTTTTGGAAGAAAATAAAAACTACAACCCCAATAGAGAGTCTATGCACAAATTCAGAGATGCTTCAATTCAAGAAAAAAACAGAATGATAAAAGAAAATTCAGCTTACGGAAAAATAGTGTGCAGATGCGAAGGCGTAAGCGAAGGCGAGATTTTAGACGCAATCAGACGTAATCCGAAAGCTTGTGACCTTGACGGTGTAAAAAGAAGAACGAGAGCACAAATGGGGCGTTGTCAGGGTGGATTCTGCGGACCATATATAACGGAGCTTCTGGCAAGAGAAATGAAAATTAGTTTTACAGACGTTACAAAGTGCGGCGGAAAATCATATATAAACGTTTGTCAGACAAAGGGAGAGCAAAACTGATGAGAGATTTAGTTATAATAGGCGGCGGCCCTGCCGGAATGAGCGCTGCTCTTGCGGCGTATGAATGCGGAATAAGAGATATTCTTATATTGGAACGTGATGATAGTCTTGGCGGTATTTTGCAGCAGTGTATACATAACGGATTTGGGCTTCACAAATTCGGCGAAGAGTTGACAGGACCCGAATACGCCTGGAAATATGAAAAGAAAATACAGGAAAAAGGTATTGAATACAAGCTTGGTACAATGGTGCTTGATGTAACCAAAGATAAAATCATAACTGCTACCAACTCAAAGGACGGAATTTTTCAGCTGCAGGCGAAGGCAATAATTCTTGCTATGGGATGCAGAGAGCGTTCCAAAGGTGCTTTGAATATTGCGGGAAGCAGACCGGCGGGTATTTACAGCGCGGGTACTGCTCAGAAGTACGTCAATATGAAGGGCTATCTACCGGGTAAAAACGTCGTAATCTTAGGCAGCGGCGATATCGGTCTTATTATGGCAAGAAGAATGACTCTTGAAGGTGCCAAGGTACACGCGGTATGTGAACTTATGCACTATTCGGGCGGTCTTGCAAGAAATATTGAGCAGTGTCTGAACGATTTTTCAATCCCCTTAAAGCTCAGCCATACGGTAGTTGAAATACACGGCAAAGAAAGACTTACAGGCGTTACAATAGCAAAGGTAGACGAAAACAGAAAGCCGATAGAAGAAACGAAAGAATATATACCTTGCGATACACTTTTGCTGTCGGTAGGACTTATACCCGAAAACGAGCTTTCAAAGAGTGCAGATGTGGAAATAAGCAATATTACCAACGGCGCTGTCGTAGACCAGGACAGACAGACGTCTGTTGACGGCATCTTCTCTTGCGGAAACGTACTTCACGTTCACGACCTTGTGGACTACGTATCCGAAGAAGCGGAAATAGCGGGTAAGGCTGCCGCTGATTATATCAAGGGAAACAAAAAGAACACTTGCAATATACCTATAAAAACCGACGGAAAAATCAGATACACAGTTCCGCAGGTTATTACGGATAAAAAGGATATCAGCGTATTTTTCAGAGTGTCTGATATTTATAAAAACGCTAAGATTACGGTTTCTTCAAATGGGGAAGTTTTACTTTCAAAAAAAGTAAGAAAAGCCGCGCCCGGAGAAATGGAGTCGATTGTAATAAAAGAAAGTATGCTTATAAATGCTGAAGAATTATACGTTTCGTTAGGGGTGGAATAATATGGAAAGAAAGCTTACCTGTATTGTTTGTCCGCTTGGGTGTGAATTATTTGTAACACTTGACGGAAAAGATATTGTTGATATAAAAGGTAATACTTGTCCGCGTGGAAAGGTATATGCACAAAAAGAATGTACAAACCCCGAAAGAACGGTTACTTCTACTGTGAAATGCAGTGGCGGTGGTCTTGTTTCGGTAAAAACGGACGGAACCATACCGAAAGAAAAAATGGCAGAATGTATGGATATAATTAATAATATAACTATTGACTTGCCAATCAGAGTGGGCGATGTTATAATAGAAGACGTATTTGGTGCAAATATTGTTGCAACACAGAATAGGGGATAACTTATGAACGACGTAAAAAATCTTAAGCTCTTTTTGCTTGATATGGACGGAACAATATATCTTGACGA
>JAZRPI010000093.1:0-5172 GCA_045649165.1 Eubacteriales bacterium
AGGTCGTCCATAATATCTTTCAAGAATTCTTTTGTATCGGGGTTTTCAGTTGCAAAGCACCAACCACCGGGAATCCACATTTCAGCAAGGTCAGGACGCTGGTCAAGTACAACGTGCTTACGTGATGCAATTCTGCTCCAACCTGCGTGGCTTGTAAGGTTCTGGCAGGGCAAAGGAGTGATGTGAAGGTCGTCAATAGCATAAGAGATTATATCTTCAACAACTTCTCTTGTGTATGCGCTGTGAGGCCACTGAGCGTAAGGACGCTTCTTATACGGGAACATACCCCAGAATTCAATAAATACGTAGTTGTAACCGGTAAGAGCGAGCAATTTAAGTCTTCTCTTTGTGTCTTCGGGGTTTGTATCATCTTTTTCTGTTCCATCAAGGGGATTAAAAATACAAAGATGTGTTCCGCGGAATTCAACTTCAGGATAGTCGTCGATAACACCGCAGGGGAGTTTGCCTTCATTTTCAATATACATAAGCGCAAGGAGCTTGAGCGCCTGGTTGATACCAGCTTCTGAATTTGCGGTAGCAACAATACCATTTTCGGTTATTTCAATATGGTATGCTTCATCATCTTCGTAGCATACGTCGAGCAAAAGTTCAGCTTCGCCGATTTTGAACATATAGTTATCTTCATTTTTGTGTTCAGCATCGTTAACGCCAATCAAAGACAAAAGGTATTTGTAGCTTTTTTCTGATTCGAATGAAAAAGTAGCTTTTTTAGAGTCTGGAGCAAAGAATCCGTTTTCTTTTTTGAATTCAATAGGTGTTCTAATCATTTTTTAAAAACTTCCTTTCAAAATATCTTTGATTCTATGGTATCACAAGTGAAAAATATTACAATATTTTTTTAAAAATATATTGTATATCATACACGTGTGTGATATAATTTTCACAACAGGAGTGTGATTAATATGCCAACAGTAAAAAGAATAACCGAAGAATTACACAGTGAGATATTGTCGGGTGTTTTAGGAAAATCGGGCGACTATTTCTATTCAATACGTGAATTAGCAAAAACAAAAAACATTTCATACGTATCAGCCCAAAAAGCAACGACAGAATTACGTAAAAAAGGTTTGGTTTTTTTGGTTGGAAATCATCAATATCTTTCATACGGACCATTGATGAAGGATACGCCACTTTCTGAGTATTTACAAAAATACAGATGCGACAAGAAAAGAATAGGAATGTATATAAACCGTCTTACAAATGAATTCTTTGCGTCAATAACCGAGCATATTTCCACGGAGCTTTCAAAAAATTGTTATGAACTTATAATCCTGAACGGAAATGGAACGTTTGAAAGTGAAAAAAACGCTCTTGAAAGTTTTGTGACGTTAGGTGCAGAAGCAGTTATTTCTTGTCCCGGTTATGGCGAAGAAATAAGCGAAGTATATAAAAATTATGTATTACCCACAGTTTTTGTTGGAAGATATCCGAATAATTTTGAAAACAGTACAGCCGTTCTTGTTAACAACGTAAACGCTGGACGACAGATTGCATCGCATTTTATTGAAAATGGTTGTAAAAGCTATATATATGTCGGAGCTTCACAGCTTAAAAATGAAAAAGATATGCGACTTGAGGGGTACAAAAAACAGCTTTTGCTTGAAAATATCAAATTTAATTCGGAGAATGTTATTTATATAGATTATGAAAAGAATACCGAGTCAAGAGCTAAGTTCAAGGAAGTATACAAAAGATGCGAAAAACCTGTCGGTATATTTTGCTTCCATGATATGCTTGCTGTAAGAATTATGGGCATTTGTAATAGATACAATATAGAAATTCCAAAAGACGTTTTACTTGCAGGTGTAGACAACCTTTCCTTATGTGAAGTTGTTTCGCCGCGACTTACCAGTATTTCATATAGAGTTGATATAATGGCGCATACGGTCGTTGATGCTGTTTTTACCCTTATCAACGAGCCTGATAAGGTGTTGGGACATAAGTATATAAATCAGTCTTTAATCGCCAGAAAAAGCACAGTGAATACTGTTTGATAAAAAAGTGACATAATTCAATAAAAAGTTGGTTTTTGGCTTTACAATATGATAATTATATAGTAGAATAATGTAGAAAAATTAATACTAAGGAGTAATATATGAAAAAAGTAGTTGGTTTTTACAATAAAATACCGCTTATTCTGAAAATAGCAATCGGAATTGTAATCGGTATTGTGTTAGGTCTGTGGGTAAAACAGGCATCGTTTGTCGCAGTGTTTGGTGATATCTTTGTTGGCGCGCTTAAGGCGATAGCTCCCATACTTGTATTTGTGCTTGTAATATCATCGGTAGCAAGCGCGGGTAAGGGAATAGGAAGAAGATTCAGAACAGTTATATTCTTTTATATGCTTAGTACGTTAATGGCAGCTCTTGTTGCGGCTGTTGGCAGTTACATTTTTAAGGTAACTCTTCCGCTTGGCGAGACTATTGAACAGGCAGCTCCCGCAGGGCTTGGCGAAGTATTCAGAGCATTGCTTGGAAATATAGTTAAAAACCCCGTTACGTCAATAATTGAAGGTAACTATCTCGGCATACTTTCATGGGCGGTTGTGTTCGGTCTTGCTCTCAGAGCAGCATCCGAAAAAACAAAGGAAGTATTGAACGATATTTCATCAGCAGTTTCAAAATCTGTTGCTTGGGTAATTCAGTTGGCGCCCCTTGGCATTATGGGTCTTGTATATTCATCTGTTGGCGAATACGGACTTGAAATATTTACAGATTATGGCAAAGTTCTTCTTTTGCTTGTTGGTTGTATGTTGGTTGTTGCTTTTGTTGTTGACCCCATTATCGTTGCAATTTCTCTCAAGAGAAACCCTTATCCTTTGGTATTCAAGTGCTTCAAAGAATCGGGAATTACAGCATTCTTCACAAGAAGCTCTGCGGCGAATATTCCTGTTAATATGAAACTTTGCGAAAAGTTGGGACTTGATAAAGAATATTATTCTGTTGCGATTCCTTTGGGTGCGACAATTAATATGGACGGTGCGGCTGTAACTATTACTGTTATGTCACTTGCAGCAGCATTTTCACAGGGAATCTCTGTTAACTTTGTTATAGCTCTCTTACTTTGCGTTGTAGCAACATTGGGCGCTTGTGGTGCATCTGGCGTTGCAGGTGGTTCGCTTCTTTTGATTCCTATGGCTTGTTCTTTGCTCGGAATCGGACAGGATATTGCAATGCAGGTAGTTGCAGTTGGTTTTATTATCGGTGTTGTTCAGGATTCACTCGAAACTGCGATAAATTCTTCGGGCGACGTAATATTCTGCGCTACTGCTGAATATAGAGATAGAATGAAAAAGGGCGAAAAGATAGAATTCTGATTGTCTTTATAGGTAAAAATATGAAAAAATTATTTATTTTATTGGTTTTTGTATTATGTATAGTTTCTCTCTTTAGTTGTGGTGAAAAGAAAATTCTTCACTGCGACAAGTGCAACGCCGAAGTAAAGGTGTCTGCAAAGTCCGACATGGACGAAGATTGGGGAATACTGTGCGAAAAATGTGATAAGGAAGTTTTCGGACAGCAGTAATTTGGTTATAGTCTTAGGGGTAGAACTGTGAAAAAGTGGTATAGGGGTCTGACAATTTTAATATTGGCGATTTCACTTTGTTTTGTGTTATGTTCGTGTAGTGATAAAAAACAGGAAGCGATACGTGATGAAGCGAAAGACGTGGTGCTTAAACAGTACACGTATGAGCCTGAAAATATAGGTGTTTCTTGTTTGAAAAGTACGAATGATAATAAGTTGGCAGTTGTACTTGAAGATGATGAAGTTTTTGATTATGAAGATTTGCTGTCATATATAGAACAATATCCGAATCTAAAAATTTTTAAAGCAAAAGATTGTTTGCTTACTGCAAATGAGTATATAGAAATCAAACAAATGTACCCTGAATTAACTCTTGAAACAAAAGTAAGGTTTGAAAACAGAACCTTAGATTTGTCAAAACAAGAGATTGATATAAGCAAAAAGATAGTATGGAACAAGAATGATTTTGATATGTTACTATCTTGTATCCCTTCGGGTAAAAAGCTTGTAATGTGCGACTGTGGTTACAGTAATGAACAAATGGCAGGACTGCGCGAGAAATATCCGAACCTTGAATTTGCTTGGCGTATATATATGGGTAAGTGGAATCTAAGAACTGATGATGAAGCGTTTTCAGTTATGATTTATGACTATACTCACACAAGACTTTTAAGCAAGGATATCGAAGTGCTCAAATATTGTACTAATATGAAAGCGCTTGACCTTGGTCATCAGTGGATATCCGATTTGTCGGTAATTGGACAAATGACAGACCTTCGTGTGCTTATATTGGCAGACAATGCCATAACGGACGTAAGTCCATTGGCTAACTTGAAAAATCTTGAATATCTTGAATTGTTTGTAAATCAGATAAGAGATATTTCGCCGCTTGCCGAATGTACAAATCTTGTTGATTTGAATTTTGGTTGGAATTATGTTCGTGACCTGTCTTGCATATATTCGCTTGAAAAGATAGAACGACTTTGGTTACCGAATACAAGAACGTCCTTAGAGCACAGGGAAGAGATTGTGCAGAATTTTCCTGATTCAAAAATTGTTTTTTCAGACCCTAACTCAATTTCAAGTGGTTGGCGTACACATGAAAGATACTTTTCGATGCGCGGAATGTTTCTCAAAAACAAATACGATGAAAATTTTATAAAATAAAATCTAAATAAAAAGGAGATATAAAATTATGCACCAATACGTTGTATTACAAGTAACATTAAAGGAAAAACTTATAGGTACTGCATCAAAAAACTTGGGAGAGTTGGAAAAAGTTATTAACGACCAAGCTGCAAAAGGTTATAGGTTACATACAATAACTACCGCGTCAGCTCACAGCACAGGTTTTGCTGGTGGAGATAGAATTCAGGCTACTATGGTTTTCGAAAAAATTTAATTAATAAAAAAATCCCCTTGGAATTTCCAAGGGGATTAATTATGTTATTCTTTAACTATAACAGAAATACCGTCAGGAATAGCAACAATGGTCGCATCGTCCTTGTTAAGAATATCCTTAGCCTTTTTTAAAGCATCGTCAATGTTTTTGGCGGGAATCATATGCATATTTTCAATGATTTCATCTTCAACTTCTGAAACGTATATAACAGTAGCTTTCTTGAG
>JAZRPI010000094.1:0-2505 GCA_045649165.1 Eubacteriales bacterium
GAGAGAAAGGTTTGTAACGTCGTCTACGATACCGATTGTAAAGTTGTTCTTAGGAGCATCTGCCTTGAGATTTTCGTATACTGCGAATACGCTCTGGGGGGGAGTGTCCTTTGAACCGAGACCGTAACGTCCGCCAACAACGTCAGCTTTGATGCCTTCTTTTGCGAGAGCAGCAACAACGTCAAGGTAAAGGGGTTCGCCAAGTGAACCGGGTTCTTTTGTTCTGTCAAGAACAGCAATCTTCTTAGCTGTTGCAGGAATAGCTTCAGCGAGTTTTGAAGATACGAAAGGTCTGTAAAGACGAACTTTAACAAGACCAACCTTTTCGCCTGTAGCGTTAAGGAAGTCAATAACTTCTTCAGCAACGTCACAGATAGAGCCCATAGCGATGATAACTCTTTCTGCGTCGGGAGCACCGTAGTAGTTGAAGAGTTTGTAATCTGTACCGATTTTTTCGTTAACCTTGCCCATATATTCTTCAACGATTGCAGGGAAAGCATCATAATACTTATTACAAGCTTCTCTGTGCTGGAAGAAGATATCGCCGTTTTCAGCAGAACCGCGGAGAACGGGGTGTTCAGGGTTAATAGCACGTGCACGGAATGCAGCAACTGCATCTTCGTCAATCATACTCTTGAGTTCGTCGTAGTCCCAAACTTCAATCTTCTGAATTTCGTGAGAAGTTCTGAAGCCGTCAAAGAAGTTAACGAAAGGAACGCGACCTTTGATTGTAGACAAGTGACAAACAGCGCCAAGGTCCATAACTTCCTGGGGGTTAGAACCTGCCATCATAGCGAAACCTGTCTGACGGCACGCCATAACGTCTGAGTGGTCACCGAAAATATTAAGTGCATGTGATGCAACACAACGAGCCGAAACATGAATTACGCAAGGGAGAAGTTCGCCTGCGATTTTGTACATGTTAGGAATCATAAGAAGAAGACCCTGTGATGCAGTATAAGTTGTTGTGAGAGCGCCTGCAGCCAATGAACCGTGAACGGTACCTGCAGCACCTGCTTCAGACTGCATTTCCATAACTCTTACGTTATCGCCGAAAATGTTTTTCAAGCCTGTTGCAGACCATGCGTCTGTAAGTTCAGCCATTACGCTGGAAGGTGTGATAGGATATATGGATGCTACTTCTGTAAAAGCATAAGACACGTGCGCAGCGGCAGTGTTACCATCCATAGATATCTTTTTTCTTGCCATGGTAATTTCCTCCTGAGAATTTATATTAATAAATATTTTTATATATACCTATTCCATATTATTGTATCACTTTTGAGTAAAAATGTAAAGATATTTTTTCAACAAAAAGGCTATAATTTATGTATATTATACATATTTTCTCTAATCATAATAAGAAATATGTACTTGCAGGAATAAAAATAGTTAAAAATACTATTGCATTTTGTGAAAATGTATGATATAATGCTTGAGTCGTAAATAAATAGGGGTGTAGTTCAGTTGGTAGAACGGCGGTCTCCAAAACCGCATGTCAAGGGTTCGAGTCCTTTCGCCCCTGCCAAAAAGAAGACTATCGCATTCGCGGTAGTCTTCTTTTTCGTTTATGTGTATCAAGAAAGGGCTCGAAGGGGAGCGGCAGTGAATCAGAAGCCCAGTGGGCTACTGAGAGCCGCGGAAGACCGAGCACCGCAGTGCGAGACCGAGTCCTTTCGCAAAAAACTCTTAATATAAAAATCTTCCTTGAAAAAATCATAAAATTATGTCATAATAAAACACAAGAAAGGCGGTGGTTGTATGAAGCTGTATGCACCCGAATATTACAAAGACTTTGTATGTATTGCAGACAAGTGTAAGCACAGCTGTTGTATCGGCTGGGAAATTGACGTTGACGAAAAAACTTTAGACAACTACAACACCATAACCCACCCTTATGGAGAAACAATACTAAACAGTATTTACGAGCAAGAAACACCACACTTCAAACTCGCCGCCAACGACCGTTGTCCACACCTTAACAATAAAGGGCTTTGTAATATAATTCTTAACGTTGGAGAAAATTACCTTTGCGACATCTGCCGCGAACATCCAAGGTTTTATAACTACACTACACAAGGAAAAGAAGTCGGCATCGGTATATCTTGCGAAGAAGCTTGTCGTATTGTTCTTATAAGTGACAGCTATTCCAATATAATCGAAATTGGAAGTGTCAACGAAGAAACTACACCCATTGATTTTGATGCTGTCAAAGAACGTGAAAATATTTATAAAATATTGTCCGACAGTTCCCTTTCATACGACAAGAGAATAGAACAAATTTGCAAAAAATATGACATAAACCTAAACATCAACACAGACGAAGAATGGGGCGATATAATATCGTCACTTGAGTATCTCGACACTTCTCACAAAGAAGCTTTTTCAGCATATTCTTCAGATGTTTTACCCCAAGGAAACATCGCACATTTTGCTGAACGATTGCTTGCATATTTTATATACAGACATTGTTCGCAAGCCGATACTTACAACGTATTTCGCGCT
>JAZRPI010000095.1:0-10719 GCA_045649165.1 Eubacteriales bacterium
GGGTAATTCTATAATAAAGTATGATTTTTTCTTGCTGTTGCCTGTAATTTTGTTGATAATCAATGCCGCAAAGAAGATGATGATAATACCTGCAAAGTACATAAGCGGACCAACCCACGTAGCGTTACTGAAAAACGCACCGGCAAAAAGAGTAATGACAGGTAACTTCGCGCCGCATGGCATAAAGGGAGCAAGCATAGCGGTCGCTCTTCTTTCTCTTTCGTCACGTATAGTACGACACGCCATAACGCCGGGGATAGCACAGCCTGTGCCGATAACAAAGGGAATAACCGATTTGCCCGAAAGACCTACCTTTTTGAATATAGGGTCAAGGACTACTGATACGCGCGCCATATAGCCGCAGTCTTCAAGCAGGGCTATAAGGAAGTACATAACCATAACAAGTGGCAAAAAGCCGATAACGGCAATTACGCCGCCGACTACGCCATCAATAAGCAAAGCGTATGTAAATTCTGATATGCCGAGAGAAAGCACCCATTCGCCGAGCATAGACTGAAGAGTTTCAAGCCAAAGTGTAAGTGTGTCAGCAATCCATATTCCGGGACCTGCCTGTGATATCCAGAACACAGCAAACATAATTACGGCAAAAATCGGGATGCCGAGCCATTTGTTTGTGAGAATATCGTCTATTTTGTCTTGATAGTTCTTATTTTTGCTGAGTATTCTTCTTGTTTCAACATCTTTTACTATACCGTTTACAAACTCAAAACGCTTTTTGTCGGCTTCAATGACGGAATTTTTATCTTCAAGGTCAATGTTGTTTTCAACGTAAGGACAGGACTGCCATTTGCCTTTCTGTTCAATAGCTGCTTTGACAACTTTCTTCAACCCTGCATTTCTTGACGTTGTGGATACAGTTTCGATTACAGGACAGCCGAGTTTTTCGGAAAGAAGAGCGGTGTTAATTTTTGTTTGCTTCTTTTTATTTATATCTGATTTGTTAAGAGCAACGACAACAGGAATACCAAGTTCAAGAAGCTGTGTTGTAAAGAAAAGACTTCTGCTCAGGTTTGTAGCGTCAACAATGTTGACGATTACGTCGGGAGCTTCGTTTTTGACGTATTCACTCGCGATACTTTCTTCTGAAGTAAAGGGCGACATTGAATATGCACCGGGAAGGTCAACGACTGTGATGCTTTCTTCAGTAAAACGAAGGCTTTTTCTTATCGGGCTTTCTTTTTTTTCAACGGTAACACCTGCCCAGTTGCCCACCTTTTCATTTTTTGCGGTAAGGGCGTTGAACATGGTTGTTTTTCCGCTGTTGGGGTTTCCTGTGAGTGCGATTTTCATTAGTTTCTCCTGTAATTTAAGTTTGAAATATCAAGTGTGTTAGCAAAGGCTAACTGTGGGTTAAAATTAAACGTTAGCTTTCGCTAACCTGTATGCTAAAAAATAAACCGTAATTGTCGGTAAGATATATAATTATATGATGATTGCTGAAGCAAGCTGCTTGTCGATGCTGTATCTGCCGTCTTTGATTGATACGATGCAAATGCCTTTTTTGTGTGATATAACTGTGATAGGTTCGCCTGCATAACAACCAAGGGAGAAGAGAAAAGAGTTGAGCTCTTCGTCGTTGGTTTCAATTGCTTTTATGATGTATTCTTTTTGTTCAACAGCGTTGGTTAAGTTCATTTGAGTAACACCTACTTTCAAACGAGTTAGCATAGGGTAACTCGCATATAAATAGTACCATTTGTTTTGGTATTTGTCAATAAAATTATATGAAAAAAGTATATGAAAAATGAATTTTGTTGAAATAATACAATGTAAAGGTTGAAAGGAAAATGGTTGTTTGTGCAAAAATATAATAGTGAAAAAATGAAATATAACTGCATAAAAACGGATATAAATGACATATAATAATGTGTGGTAAAAAACACAGAAAAAGGCGAAAAAGTGTGATATAAAGCTGCTTAGGATATGCAAAAATAATAATTAAAAAAAGGTATTGACAAAGCAGGGGAGTTATAGTATAATACTATGGCAGCCAAAAATGCCGGTGTGGCGGAATTGGCAGACGCCCGGGACTTAAAATCCCGTGGGAATTCAACTCCCGTACCGGTTCGACCCCGGTCACCGGCACCAAGTTGCATTTAAGAAAAAATTTAATAATCTATATCGCGGGGTAGAGCAGTTGGTAGCTCGTCGGGCTCATAACCCGGAGGTCGTGAGGTTCAAGTCCCACCCCCGCAACCAATAAGTAGCACCGATTTAGATATCGGCGCAAAAAAGTCCGAAACCACAACGGTTTCGGACTTTTTCTTTGCGTTTTTTCACAGTTAAATTTTATAGATATCCTAAGCTCAAAACGGCTTTCGGGGAGGACTTGAACTAAATCTCAAATCAATATTAGTGGAAAAATCAAAGCTTTTATGATATAATAAGTTCGATAAATAAGAATTTGATGAAAGGCGTCAAGAAGTGTTTCAATCAACAAAACAAAAAAGAATATCAGTTATTGTATTTAGTGTGTATTTGATTTTACTGATATGGTTGGTAATTTTCAAATTTGCTACAAACCTTTCAGAGTTACCGAGTATGCGTAGTATAAATTTAATCCCATTTTACTATAACCAAGAGACAAATACACATTTGAGTGAAGTGCTTTACAATATTATTGTTTTTGTTCCATTAGGAGTCCTTCTACAGATATTCAAAGCAGATTGGAAAAAAGCATCGAAATGCTTGGTTGTTATTGGTATAAGTTTTCTATTTGAGGTAGTTCAATTTATCTTCGCAATCGGTGCCAGTGATGTCACAGACCTTATTGGAAATACCTTGGGCGGAATCGTTGGTATTCTCTTTTGTATTATAATGAAAAAAATTACACCTAAGAAATTTATCTCCATAATCAATGTGTCGGGGCTGTTAATTGAAATGGCGGTTGTTGGGTTGATGTTGTTGCTTTTGGGGGCAAATAGTTAAACAAATCCCAATTTATCGAATTGCTTAACGCCGATATCTAAATCGGTTCGCAATCAAAATTCAAAATCGTACTGAAATCGTTACGAGAAATAAGGCGAGAAAGTAAAAAACTTTCAAAAAACCTTGATTTAGCTGTTTTTTCTTTGCTTTTTTGAACTGCGATTTCATAGATATCATTTCCCCAAAACGACATTTGGGGAGAACTTGAACCAAATAATCGCAGATTATATTGCTATATGCGGGAATATATGCTATTATTTTAATATGAAAAATTAAGTTATACCTTAAAAAACTGCTAAATTTGATAAAGTAAAAACATCAATAATTTGTTTTTGTGTAGAAATTTCTTGTTTTGAGAAAAAATTCGGAGGGGAAATATGAAAAATCCACTTAAATTTTTAAAGCATATCGTAAAAGACCCAATTAAAACCATTGCTGAAGCCGATGCTCGAAAAAAAGAGATTATGCCTTTGCTTTTCGGCTCTGTAGGTGTTATGGTGGCAAGTGTAATTCTGCAGACTGTCGCTGAATTAGACTTTATGACAATTTTTTCTTTTATTGGTCTTCTTGGTGCTGGCTTTTGCGGATTCTTGCTTATGGTTATCAAAAAAGCCAAAACAAAATTCCAGGCGCTTACATGTGATAAATGTAACACCTTGGCAGAAATCAAAACCCCTGAGGATTTTGCAAAGTACGTTTCCTATACCGTCGAAAAAGACGAAGCTAAGTTTAATGGCTACACCGGAAACAAAAATCCCACCGACGGTGTTTATTCCCAGGTTAAGTTTTCAGGTTCTGCTTCTGCTGTTCTTTCTGTTGCCCTTACCTGCCCACATTGTGGCGAAGTAAAGCGTCTTAGATTTAGTGCTGACCCATTTAAATGTCATGCGGAAGCAACCAAGGTTGGTGTTCTACAATTTGCCGGTGTTAGTGCCTCATTAGAAGCCGCAGTTAAAGCAGCAGTTAACGACTACAACGACCCTAATAAAAAGGGTTCTATTCCTTACTCCTTTCAAAGTTCTAAGAATCCTTGCTTTGAAAACAGATATAGTTTAAAGGGTTCTAACGGTGTCGGTGCACGTCCCAATTATATGGGGGTAATAATTGACTACCACAAGGACGTGGAGGAAATTTTAGAGCATTATTTTGTATTCAACGAGCTCACCGGAACATTAATCGACCCTGACGCCGCCTCAAAAAAGAATACAAAGCCAAAGAACGCTGAGACCTCAAGTTCGCAAAATGATTCCAATATAGAGCCAGTGCAAACCGTTCCAAGCGATTTAGAGGATTTGCAAATGTACAAGTCCCCAGCTTATGAATCTGAAATTACAAAAGATAAGGGCACAGTAGCGCCGGTTGTTCCAATATGCGAAACGCTCCCGGAAGAGCCATCAGCAGTTGTTCCAGAAACAAAAGAGAAACAAAATTACGAACATAAAAAATTTAATAAACTAGCCGCAATTATTGTTGCTATTTGTGCAGTACTGATTGTAGGCGGAGTTATTGTTGGCATTAACTTGGCAAACCGGAATAAAGGAGAAAAGGACGATGGCACAAACACTCCTACAGAATCATCACAGCAAAATGAGACTGAGTCTACAACCGACACGATAGAGAAAATTAACGTGAATGACTACGTTGGTTATTGGCACATAAAAGAAAACCAAGAAAAAGAATTAACGATTCACACCGGTAGTAGCGATAGCGTGAATTTTTCCCTTTGGTACTCTAAAAAGAATGAAATTAACAACGTATCTGCGCAACTTGAAGATAACGTTGCAACCTTTTCGCTGGCAGTTGAAGGCGCGGTAGTTAAAGGAAAACTCACATTCCAAAAAGACGAAATTACTGTTAGTATCACCCAGTCTACCTTAGAAGCTATGCCTATTGAAGAACTGAAATTTACAGAACTACATATGTCATCATTGGTACCAAACGAAGAAGAACAAACAGATAACGGCGATGCAACTGAAGACATTTCCCCTGTTCCTTCAACCCCATCTGATGACTCTAGTGAAGATTCAAAACCACCTCTGAATGAGGTTCCATATTTGTTCAATGCGGCAGAAAACAACTATGAAATTTACAAAGACCCATCGTATAATAGCACTTACGTAAATATGTTGCCGAAAGGCACGTTTACCATAGTAGCGGAAGAATATGATGCGAGTAATAACCTTTGGGGAAAACTGAAATCAGGTGTAGGTTGGATTTGTGTTGCTGAAAATACAGGGGAATAATTTGAAGTAAAAAATTCAATCTAACGAACACATTCAATGCGGATATCTAAATCAGTGCAACCCGCCAAAATAAAAAGGCATCCTAGACGGATGCCTTTTTTCGTATAACCGTTCATTAGGAATAGTCAGGATTTAGACTGTTCTTTTTGGACAGTTTTTTTAATTTGCTTTTTTGTAACATTGTGATATAATATAAAAGAAAATGGAGAAAAAAGGGGAATGGTATGAAAGAGTTTTTGGGTATTGGTGGCTATACCCGTTCTGCAGAAGGATTCTTATCATGGCAACACTTACTTTTTGTTGGAATCCTGCTCAGCGCTATGGTCATATTATCGATATGGATTGGAAAGTGCAACAAACAGCAACCAGAGACAAAAAAGAATCGCGTTCTTATAGTTGCTGCTCTTTTAATTGACATATTGGAAATATTTAAAATAGCAGTACTGTGTATCCGCAGTGGCAGCACGAAAGCAATTCTACATAACTTACCCCTGTTTTTGTGCAGTATTCAGCTGATTGCATTACCCCTTGCAGCTTTTTCAAAAGGAAGAATGAGAGAAGCTGCCATAGATTTCGTCTGTATATTCGGTATATTAGGCGCTGTCTTTGGCACTATTGGTGCCGGACAAAACTACAATGCATATCCCGTGCTTTCTCTCGACAACGTAATGTCGGGGCTGACACACAGTATTTCGGGATTTGCATCCTTATACATAATGTTCGCAGGTCTTGCCAGTATGAAAAAACGTAACATCGGCATTACCTTTGGAATACTCACAGGCTTTTGTGTAGCTGCTTATATTGTCAACATAACGATAGATTATAACTATATGTTTTTAATGGCAGGCGACGGTACGCCCTATGATATTTTGTATTCGCTTGTGAATGGCAGCAAGGTCTTTTATCCCATTTTGGTGGTTTTATTGTTTGTTGTTTATATTGCTCTGTTTTATCGGCTTTTTTACGTATTCAGCCGCAAGAAAACTAGCTCTAACAATGATGTAAGCAATACGTTATAAATTTTATAAAAACTTGCCCGAGCGGAATTATTCTTTAATTTCGCTCGGGCTTTTTTAAATTACATTTATGCAATGTATATCTTACGAATAAGTGTAAATATAATATATTAAACAAAAAGTTTTTATTTAACTTGTAATTTTTGTGTAATTATGCTATACTTCTAATTAAGTAAACGACTTCTTTGTTTTAATCATTTTATTAACATTCAAGGAGTTTGTTTTTATGAAAAAAGAAACACAGTTAGAAACAGCAGGCCATCGCAAGTTTGGCATACGCGACAGTATCGCCTATGCGGCAGGTGACCTTGGCTGCAACATGAGTTTTGCTCTTAAGGGCACAATGTCGATATTCTGGACTCAGTTTATGGGCATGGACCTTTGGTATGCGCTTCTCTTGGTTATCGTACAGGTATGGGATGCGATTAACGACCCGCTTATCGGTTCAATCATTGATGCAGACAGACGCAAATACAAACGCAACAAGTTTTTGGCGTACATCTGGGCAGGTTCAATCGGGTTGATAGTCGGCGGTGCTTGTTGCTTCTTGCCTTTTCCCAACGCGCCTACGTGGGCTAAGTTTATAATCTTTATTGCAGGATACGTAGTATGGGATGCTTTCTACACGATAGCGAACGTACCCTACGGCTCTCTTCTTTCTCTCATTTCGAATGACGTAAAAGACAGAGCTTCTCTTTCTGCATGGCGTTCAATAGGCTCGATATTCGGAAATATGCTTCCGATGGTTATTTTGCCCTTTATCATTTACGACAAAGACAACAACCTTATCGGCGAAAGAGTATTTATCGCCGCACTTATCATGGGTGTGCTTGGTTTTATTTGCTTCCAGTTTATGATAAGAAATACTGAAATCCGCGTTGATACAGACGTTACTTTAAGCGAAGAAAAACCGAAATTCAACGTATTCAAAGCTTTTGGCAACTTTATGAAAAACCGTCCTGCAGTTGGTGCAACTATTGCGGCTATGGGTATGTTTATAGGTATGCAGGGGGCGACAACAGCTGTAACTGTTATCTTCCAGTCATATTTCAAGAACGTTCAGATATCGGGTATAGTTCAGCTTTTTGCTATGATTCCGATAGTGTTGTTTACACCGTTAGCGCGTAACGCCGTTGCAAAATTCGGTAAAAAAGAACTTGCAACGTTTGGCTCAATCGTATCAATAGTTGCAGGTCTCGGACTATTTATCATCATCCCTGAAAACACAAATCTTGACCTTGTTATATACATTATTTGTCAGCTCTTCTTCTCTCTCGGACTTGGTATTTATTCCACAGTATCTTGGGCTATGATGGGCGACGCTATTGACTATAACGAGTGGAAATTCGGTACACGTGAAGAAGGTACTGTATATTCGCTGCATTCGTTCTTCCGTAAACTTGCGCAGGGCATCGGTCCGTCTCTTGTACTTGTAATTATGGTAGCTTACGGCTACGTTGGCAAGAACGAAGGAAATCAGCTTTGGGACGTTGCGGTTAATATGCGTTATATAGTTGCGGCGACATTCCTTTTCTCAGCAATTCTTCAGTTTGTGGGTCTTTCTCTTGTTTACAACCTTGACAAGAAGACACTCGCAAAGATGAATAAAGAATTGGGCAGAGAAGAATAAAAAGGCATAGAGCCATATAGTGATTGCAATATCATATAATCGGGTGTCTGACTTTTTTATGTCGGACACCTTGATTTGAGTTTTACAGAAGTAATTTGCTTATATAATATATTTAACCCATAGTCTTTTTTTAGGAGTGCAAATATGAGAAATGTTATAAATCTTAACGAAAATTGGCTGTTTGCAAAGGATACGTCAGATATTTCTTGCAAAGACGGCGAAAATATAAACATACCGCATTCGTGGAATGCAGTTGACGGACAGGATGGCGGAAACGATTATTTCCGCGGCGCATGTTTGTATAAGAAATCCGTCAAAAAATCAGAGCTTCCCGAAGCCGACCTTTATTACCTTGAATTTCGTGGTACTAACTCGTCAGCCGACCTTTTTGTGAACGGCGAAAAGATAGCGCATCACGACGGTGGATATTCTACTTGGCGAGCAGACATTACAAAAGTATTGAAAGAAGAAAATGAGATTGCCGTAATTGTTGATAACTCTGCAAACGATACGGTATATCCGCAGATGGCTGACTTTACCTTTTATGGCGGTATTTACCGTAACGTAAATTTAATCTGTGTTAACGATGCACATTTTGACCTTGATTACTACGGCGGTCAGGGACTTATGATAACTCCTGCAATCAACGGCAGTAACGCTAAGGTTGAAGTGGAAGTATTTGTAAAAAATCTTAAAGGTAATCAAAAACTTGTTTACACAATCTACGATGCAGAAGAAAAAGAGCTTTATAAAATAGAAAGCACTGATTCAAAAGCAACGTTTGAGATAGAGAACGTTCATTTGTGGCACGGAAGACGTGACCCCTATCTCTACTGCTGTGAAGTTGAGATTGTTGAAGACTCAAACGTTGTTGACAACGTATGCAGCCGTTTTGGCTGCAGAAGCTTCAGAATAGACCCCGAAAACGGTTTTATTCTTAACGGCGAAGAATATGCTCTTCGCGGTGTTTCTCGCCATCAGGACAGATGGGGAGTAGGTAACGCGCTTTTGCCCGAGCATCACGAAGAAGATATAGACTTAATCTGCGAAGTAGGCGCCACAACCATACGTCTTGCTCACTATCAGCACGACCAGTATTTCTATGACCTTTGCGACGAGCGCGGTCTTGTTATATGGGCGGAAATTCCCTATATTTCAAAGCATATGCCAAGCGGCCGTGAAAATACGATTTCACAGATGAAAGAGCTTGTTGTTCAGAACTATAACCACCCGTCAATAGTCGTATGGGGTCTTTCAAATGAAATTTCAATAGGTGGTTCTGATGACGATTTGCTTGAAAATCACAGATTATTGAATGACCTTGTTCACGAAATGGATAAGACTCGTTTGACTACGATTGCGGCTGTTTCTATGTGCAAAATGGACGACCCCTATCTGCAGATACCCGACGTAGTATCGTATAACCACTATTTCGGTTGGTATGGTGGCGATACTTCTATGAATGGACCTTGGTTTGACAAGTTCCACGAAACTCATCCTAATATTCCGATTGGTTGTTCTGAATACGGTTGCGAAGCTCTCAACTGGCATACGAGTGAACCCAAACAGGGTGACTATACAGAAGAATATCAGGCATACTATCATGAAGAACTTATAAAACAGCTGTTTACACGTAAATATATCTGGGCTACACACTTATGGAATATGTTTGACTTCGGCGCTGATGCAAGAGCTGAAGGCGGTGAAAATGGACAGAACCACAAGGGTCTTGTTACAATTGACAGAAAGTACAAGAAAGACGCATTCTATGCTTATAAAGCGTGGCTTTCAGACGAGCCTTTCGTTCACGTATGCGGCAAGAGATACGTTGACCGTGTTGAAGACGTTACAAAGGTTACTGTATATTCAAACCAGCCCGAAGTTGAGCTGTTTGTGAATGGACAAAGCATTGGCAAGAAGACGGCAGACGACCACTTCTTTTATTTTGAAGTTAACAACGTTGGAGAAAGCACTATCGTTGCACGCGCGGGTGAACTTTCAGACGAAAGCTTTATAAGAAAAGTTGAAGAAAGAAATATGGACTACGTCCTTGTTGAAAAGGGCGCGGTTCTTAATTGGTTTGATATAGATGCGCCCGAAGGCAGATTTTCGCTTAACGATAAGATTTCTGATATTGTTGCAACTCTTGGCGGAAAAATCTGGCTTATCGGTATGGGTCTTAAGCTCAAAAAGAAAATGGATGCAGGCAAGAAGAAACCTAAAGGCGAAAAGAAGTCGGGCGGTTTTGATATTGACCTTAAGGCAGACAGCGGTCTTATGCAGATGATGGGTGGTTTTACCGTACTCAGATTGTCAAGTATGGTCGGAATGGTAAATATCAACTTTACAAAAGAAGAGCTGCTCAAAATGAACAAACAGCTTAATCGCATCAGAAAGCCTAAGAAAATGAACTAAAATAAAAAACAAATCGCTCATTTGGAATTACATTTGAATTCTATTTGGGCGATTTTTGTTTTCCACAAATAAGGATATTGCTTTTTTGTGGCACTTATGGTAGATTAAAAATAACCGATATACTAATTCTCAAAAAAGAGATAAAGGTTATGGAACCAATCCTTAAAAATGCTTATGAAAATATTCCAAGAACAGAACGGACTGTTTTACTATGACCGTCCGGGTAAGTTCTCTGACGAAAGCTATGCGCGTATCCGTGCAATTAACCAAAAACACGCCGCAATGGAAGAATAATATATAAAACGTAAGGGGTAATATAAATGCACGTTGTTGTTGCGATTGATTCTTTTAAGGGTAGCCTGACTTCGAATGAAGCGGGTAATGCCGTAAGAGAAGCTGTACAAAAACTTGACAGCAGTTCTGAAGTGATTGTAAAAGCATTGGCTGACGGTGGCGAAGGTACTAC
>JAZRPI010000096.1:0-1707 GCA_045649165.1 Eubacteriales bacterium
GTTGTTTTTTCAACTCTTATGGGTGTGATTTTTTTAAACGAGAGTCTTACATTGAAGGGAATTATAAGCCTTATACTCGTTATTACAGGCTTATATCTTGTAAATCTGAAAAAGGATTCAACTGAAAAAACAACAGATAGTCGCTATGTGTGGCTTGTTCTTTTTTCTTGTCTTTTGAATGCGGTGTCCGGCACATTGGACAAGTATCTTATGTCAACCAAAGCAGTCAGCAGTATCCAGCTACAGTTCTGGTTTATGCTTATGCTTTCTGCAATGTACTATATCTATATTCGCATTAAAGGGAAAAAAGTTGATCTTCGCGGGTGCACAAAAAATCCGTATATTTATATTCTGAGCTTCCTTCTGATTGCAGGAGACCGTTTACTTTTTATTGCCAATTCGTATGAGTCAAGCCAGGTAACTGTTATGACGCTTATTAAGCAAAGTTCGGCAATTGTAGCAATTTTGAGCGGGAAGTTTGTTTATGGAGAAAAGATAGCGCGAAAGCTTTGGTGTGCCGGAATTATTATTTTTGGAATAGTGCTGTCAGTTATGTGAGAAACAAGACAATGAAGCTGAATTAGACATAATTGAAGTCTCTGTATTAGATGAGTATTGGTGAACAAAAAAATATACAAGTTTATAAGTATTTATGCCTAACAGTTTTGCTGATTTTATCTTTGATTAGTGACAAAGGAATAAAAGTATGTTATAATATAGTTACTTAATAAGAAACAGACAAATTAGAATTTATCGAATGTCAGTCAAATTTTTTGAAAAAGGTATTGACTCTCACGCTCCGTCATAGTGTATACTCTGTTTTGGGAGGTGACAAAATTGAAAATGCAGATTAAGGAATTTGCCGAGTTTACAGGTGTAAGTGTGCGCACACTTCATTATTACGATGAAATAGGATTGTTGATGCCTGCCTATGTGGATAGGTTTACAGGCTATCGTTATTACGACGAAAATTCCCTTCTTCGTATGCAAGAGATTCTCTTTTACCGCGAACTTGACTTTTCATTAAAGGCTATTCGCGAGATTTTGACATCCCCGAATTATGATAAATGCAAGGCACTGAAAGAGCAAAAACACCTGCTTATGCTCAAAAAAGAAAGATTGGAAAGATTGATTTTTGCCATTGACGGTGCCGTGAAAGGAGAAAATATTATGAGCGCATTTGATAACAGTGAGTTCGAAAAGTATAAGTCAGAAGCAAAAGAAAAATGGGGTCAAACTCCTGCATATAAGGAGCACGAAGAAAAAACAAAGCAGTATTCAAAAGAAAAGTGGAATATTCTTGCAGGAGAAATGAATGATATTTTTGCAGAGTTTGCCGCTTGTATGAAGAGCGGCGAAAAGCCTGACTCTGCCAAAGTGCAAAATCTTGTTAAAATGTTGCAAGACCATATTACTCAAAATTACTATCTCTGTACAGACGAGATTTTAGCAGGTCTCGGTCAAATGTATACCCAAGATGAACGCTTCAAAAATAACATCGATAAGAATGCAGATGGTACGGCGGTGTTTGTCTGTGGGGCAATTGAGTTCTATTGTTACAAGTAAAATTCAGTTTGTCAAATCAAATAAGGATATATTGATTATAGGAGCAAGGTTGAAATATGCCTTGCTCCTTTTCTTTGCATTATTCACAAAAATGAATAAAAATGTCAATTATGCATACCAATACTTATCTAATACAGAGAC
>JAZRPI010000097.1:0-2972 GCA_045649165.1 Eubacteriales bacterium
TCCACCAATTTCTAAGCGAGTTGGTGGACTTTTGGTTTTTTGTGCGTTATGTAATTTAAGAGAAGATATAACGTTAAAATTAGCAAAATTCTCAATACTAAGTTAGATGCAACGGTTATTTTAGTAATATTAAAAAACTCAAAAAACAAAGTAACCGTTGCTGTTGACAGTACAATATAAAACAAAGGCAAAAACACAGACTTAAATAAAGAAAAATTTATGTCACATATTTTTACTAATCTAGTAAGCGAAAGACTGCAATTAAGGATTTCACACACAAATATTGCAACAATATATCCTTTAATACCAAAATGCGGTACAAGAAAATAAACCAACAATACACTAAAAGACGCATCTATAATATTAATTTTCATTGAATATATTTGTTCGTTCAAACCTTTTAGTATTCCATCAACTGCAGCATCAAGATACATCACTGTTACAAGCGGCGCAAATAAATAGATATAAGAAAAACTTTCTGCAGAATTATATATAACAACACTTAATTCATAAGCAAAGCAGATGAGTAAACCGGCAGTTCCTATTGCATAGATTAATGAATAATTCAATACAGTCTCTGCAACTCTGTTTATCTTGTCTAGTTGTTTTCTTTCGTTCATGCGCGCAAGTTCTGGCACAAGAAGACCAGCAAACGAGTATATGATACAAGAAGGAAACATTATAATAGGGAAGACCATACCTTGAATAAGACCGTATTTTGCCATAGATTGAGAAAAGGTAACTCCGCTTTTTCTGAGTCCGTAGGGAATAAGAAGATGTTCAACTGTAACAAGTCCCGAACGTGCATAGGAACTTAATGCTAAAGGCAGGGATATTCCAACAAGTTTGCGCCCAAGTTTTTGCTGGAGTGTTCCGTTGTTTGATATATGCTTTTTTACGTCGATTAAAAACAAAATGTAATTAAACAAAAGGGAACAAATTTCAGCCAACAAACTTCCGACAGCAACCGATATACAAGCGTACTCAACACCTTTGAAAGCATATAACGATATTATCTTTGTCGTAATGCCAATAAGCAAAAATTGCTCAAGTATTATAACACTTGCATTTTTATAAACGCGTCTTACAGCTGAATAATACCCGTTAAAAACCGAAGATAAAGAAATAAAAGGAAGAGAGAAAGCAAGAAATCGAATTGATTTTACTGTTCTTACGTCGCATAATAACCTAAGTCCTATAAACCGCGCCCCAAAGAACAACACCGAAGTGGCAACACTTGAAAAGAAAATAGAATATAAGACACATTTTTTTATAGCAACTTTCACAGAAATATAATTATTCACCGCAAGAGCATCCGAAACTAATCTCACAGTCCCAAGATTGATTCCCGAACATGCAAACGTTACTGCAAAACCAAACACAGATTGAACGAGCGAATAAACACCCATACCTTCAGAACCAAGTTTATTTGATATAAAAGTGTTAAAAACAACACCAACACATCTTAGCAAAAGTGACGTTGCAGTCATTATCAAACCATTTGATATAAATCTTTTTTGTATACTCATTGCAATTCTCCGATTATTTATATATAATATATATAGATAATGTGAATAACAATAATAACCATTATAAGAAATATTCTTAGCAAAATGTAATATTTTGTTGGTTTTGTATTGACAAAATAATTGTTTTTGTATATAATAATGGTTGTTATGTTTGCAGGAGGATAAGTTTATGATAATAGATATAAACCCAATTCTCAAAGGCGAAAAAACACAACTTGCGATAGATTATCTTCTTGAGACAGAAGAGCAGATTGAAGATATTACATTTCCCGAAACATTTAGAGTGACTGGAAGCGTAAAAGATATGGCAGGGTATATAACCCTTAATCTTGAAGCAAACGTAAAATACACAACAAACTGCGCGAGATGTTTGGCTCCGGTTTCGGAAACAAAAATAATCAACTTCAGCAAAACCGTTGTTACAGAAGAGATAGAACTCCAGAACGAAGACAACGATGATTATATCCTTTCGAAAGACGGATATATTGATGCAGACGAAGCTTTGACTGAGCAGATTTTGCTTGAACTTCCACTCAAACATTTATGCAAAGAAGATTGCAAAGGGCTTTGTCCAAAATGCGGAACTGATTTAAACAAAGGCAGTTGCAGCTGTGACACTTCAGACCCCGACCCACGTTTTGATGTGTTACGTAAATTGTTGGAAAATAAAAAAGATTAAAAATATATCACATATTTCATCATAGATGAACAGTCAATGAGGAGGTGCAAAACCAATGGCAGTACCAAAGAGAAAAGTATCAAAAGCAAGACGCGACAAGAGACGCTCAAGCACATGGAAGCTCGAAGCTCCCGCAATGGCTAAGTGCCCTAAATGCGGTGAATATGTTCTTACACACAGAGTATGCACTGCATGCGGAACATATGATGGCAAAAAGGTAATTGAAGTAGAAGACTAATAGTGATTATCCGGCCAAACATTTATGCCGACAATGTTATCGTAAGATTACCTTGTCGGCATATTTTGATTTAGAAAGGGTGTGAAAATATGGGACCTGGCGGAATGCCACCACCTATGCGTTTAAATAACGACAATCTTAAACCCAAAAAACCTAATGGAATAAAAGATATCCCAAGATATCTCAAAGAAGTTATTTTCGGTTTCTTTTCACGACTGTTTTATATTTTCACGCTTGTGTGGGAAACAAGAAAATGGATTTTCTTCGCTCTTATTTCTATCGCGGTTTTACGCGGTGTATTACCGATTTTAAACGCTTATATCACAGCTCAATTATTAAATAACTTAGCAAGCGCATATATAAAACAAACTGGGTTTAAACCAATTATTTTCTGGCTTATTTTGCAATTTGTTTATTTATTTGTTAATAAAGTTGTTGGATTCTTGGATACAATAGTTATAAGAATTTCAGGCGAACTTGTTACAAATCATATAAAAGTCAAAATACTCAACAAAGCAAAAGAAAT
>JAZRPI010000098.1:0-6867 GCA_045649165.1 Eubacteriales bacterium
GGCGACGGGCTAGTTGGAGAAAACGTTACACAGAACATAAAAACAATCAAATCTATACCACTTAAAATAGATTACAAAGGGCATCTTGAAGTGCGCGGCGAAGTATTTATGCCAAGAGAAGCCTTTATGAAGCTTAATGAAGGCAAGAGCGAAAAGGAACAATTTGCAAACCCGCGTAATGCTGCTGCGGGGTCATTAAGACAGTTGGATTCAAAGATTACTGCGAAAAGAATGCTTGATATTTTTATATTCAATGTCCAAGCGTGTGATAAGCAGTTTGAAAAACACAGCGAGTCTTTGTTGTTTTTGTCAAGCCTTGGGTTTAAAGTTTTGCCCTTTACTTTGGTTAGTGATGATATAAAACAGATTGAAAAACATATAGAACATATTGGTAGTATGCGTGATAGCCTTTCTTTTGATATTGACGGTGCAGTTGTTAAGGCTGACAAACTTAATGTCAGAGAAGATTTAGGCGAAGTCGGTGGAAGACCAAAATGGGCTGTTGCTTATAAGTACCCACCTGAAGAAAAAGAAACAAAACTTCTTGATATTGTTATTCAAGTTGGAAGAACGGGTGTGCTTACTCCAAATGCTGTACTTGAGCCTGTAAAAATTGCAGGTTCAACAGTGAGCAGAGCAACTTTGCACAACCTAAACTATATACTTGAAAAAGACATAAGAATCGGAGATACAGTAGTCGTACACAAAGCAGGAGATATTATACCCGAGATAGACAGGGTTGTAATAGAAAAAAGACCTGCTGACACAACTGTATACGAGATGCCCGAAAGATGTCCTTCTTGTAATGAGTTAGTATTTCACGAAGAAAGTGAAGCGGACCACAGGTGCACAAATACTGATTGTCCTGCACAGCTTTTGCGTAATATTGAACATTTTGCATCAAAGGGCGCGATGAATATTGACGGAATGGGGCCGCAGATTATTACATTGTTGTATGAAAACGGTCTTATAAAGAGTATAACTGATTTATATTCATTGAAAAACGATGATATAGCATCATTGGAAAGAATGGGCGATAAGTCCGCAGAAAACCTTATAAATTCTATTGAACAATCAAAAAATGCAGGGCTTGCAAGACTTCTTTACGCACTTGGAATAAGACAGGTTGGGGAAGTTGCAGCGAGTGCTCTTGCTAAAAAGTTTAAAGATATTGAAGCTTTCTTCAACTTAACCAAGGAAGACTTAACTTCTGTTGATGATATCGGCGAAGTATCTGCAGATTATATTATAGACTTTTTCAGTCATACAAAAACAAGAGAACTTGTCAACAAACTAAAAGAGTTCGGTGTTGTTACTGTATATGAAGACGAAGAACAAAAGGGAGATGTTTTTAATGGCGCTACGTTTGTTCTTACAGGAAAATTACCAACAATGACAAGAGATGAAGCGGGAAGTCTTATTGAAAGTTACGGTGGTAAAATTTCATCATCTGTTTCAAAGAAAACTGATTATGTTTTAGCCGGAGACGATGCGGGAAGCAAACTTACAAAAGCACAGTCTTTGGGTGTAAAAATAATTGATGAGCAGGAATTAAAGAATATGCTCGGTATATAAAGTGGGTGAAAATAAATGATAATTGATAAAGTGAAATTATACGTCAAAGCAGGAGATGGCGGTAACGGTGCTATTTCGTTCAGACGCGAAAAATACGTATCACACGGTGGACCTGACGGCGGCGACGGCGGTAACGGCGGCAACGTTGTTGTTGAAATTGATGAAGGCGAAAACACTCTCCTTCGCTACAAATACCATAAGAAGTTTGTAGCAGACAACGGCGGCGACGGAATGAAGTCAAAATTCCACGGCAAAACTGCAAACGACCTTGTTTTGAAAGTACCGCCCGGCACAGTAATTAAAGATGCTGAAAGCGGAAAGATTATAAAAGATATGTCGTCAAGTGAACCCTTTGTTTTGTGTAAAGGCGGACGTGGTGGCTGGGGTAACAGACATTTTTCTACGCCCACTAGACAGATTCCGCGTTTTGCAAAGAGTGGTATAAAGGGCGAAGAAAAAGAAGTTATATTTGAACTCAAAATGCTTGCAGACGTAGGCTTTGTAGGCTTTCCCAACGTTGGTAAATCAAGTTTGCTTTCAAAAATCAGTGCAGCAAAACCTAAAATAGCTAACTATGAATTTACAACTCTTTCTCCTAATTTGGGAGTGGTAGATGCAGGTGGCGAATATTCATTTGTAGCTGCGGATATTCCTGGCATAATTGAAGGTGCCTCAGTAGGTGCAGGACTTGGTCATCAGTTCTTACGTCATATAGATAGATGCAGACTTCTTGTGCATATAGTTGACGTGTCTGGTATGACAGGAAGAAACCCAATCGAAGATATTGAAAAGATTAATACAGAGCTTGCTGAATACAGCATTGATTTGGCATCAAGACCACAGATTATCGTTGCAAATAAGGTTGATATGAGTGAAGAAGGCGAGTTTGATAAACAGTCTTTTGAAGAATTTATTGAACAAAAAGGATACGAGCTTATATACATATCTGCATTAACAGGTATGAACGTCAAGGAGTTGGTTCACAAAGTTGCTGAAAAACTAAAAGAACTTCCACCTTTGACTGTATATGAAGCAGATTATTTCCCTGAAGACGATTTTGTTGATGATAAGTCTAATCACGATTTTTCAGTTAAGAACGTTAACGGCGTATTTGTTGTTGAAGCGGATTGGATTTACAAGCTTATGGGTTCAATCAACTTTGATGACTATGAGTCTTTGATGTATTTCCAGAAGGTGCTTAAGAATGCAAAAGTTTTTGAAAAATTAGAAAACTTTGGCGTAAAAGACGGCGATACCGTAAGTATGTATGATTTTGAATTTGACTTTGTAAAATAATAAAAACGGCTGAAATTCAGCCGTTTTTTTATCTTCCGCAATTAGGGCAAGGTGATATGTTTGTAATTTCGCCACATGAACACATCCAATAGTCAGGATTTTTATTCATAAAATCAGTTAATTCAATGTTTGTACCGAAATTAACTTCGTGATTTTTTGTTTTTGGAGTGTGTTGGATTCTGTGCAAAATATCTCTGTTAATTTTGTTTGTTTCTTCGGCTTCAGAGATTAAATGGCCAAAGCCAAAAAGTATCAAAGCTTTTGCCCATGAAACAAAAACAGAAACAAACAATGTTAATATGGCGATTAAAACACGCAAAAAACCATTAAAATTACATAATATATATATCATACCTACTATTGAAAGCATAATATCTATTCCGAATGTGAATTCTGCAATTCTTTTTATTTTTTCGCCTGGATTTTCAAACATAAAAACACCCCTTAAGTAATTACTTTAAATATTTAAATAATATTATCGTACTCTTCAAATTTATATGCAATATTTTCAGCGGCATGGCTGTCACTCGATAGAATGACCTTGCCGCCTTTTTCTTTTATGTATTCAAGAATTTGCATTGACGGATATGCCGTTGTTCTGTATCCCCTTGAAATTGCGCCTGTGTTGATTTCAAAAGGTTTGTTGTAGGGAATAAGCGCATCAACAGCTTTCTTGTATGCTTTTACATAACGCTCATCGTTTTCATCAAATAACTTATATCCTTCATTAAACTTTGTAACAAGGTCTATATGGCCGATGATATCAGCGTTTGTATCTTTTATCACATTTGCTACTTGATTGTAATAATCTTCAATGTAAGCATAAAAATCGCCGTTGTAGAATTTATTTACATCGTTAACAAATATTTCTTCAGAATGGTCAACACCGAGATAGTTTCCGTCTTTATAAACGTAATGTACGCTTCCGATTGCATAGTCAAAATCAAGAGCAGGGAAGCCTGCAAAACTATCTTGTTCAATCCCGCACAATACTTCGATTTTGTCTTTATATTTTTCTTTTAAAGCTTGTACACAGTCGAAATATTTCTGCATATTTTCTTTTGTCATACCGAACATTTCATTATTTCCTGTATAACAATGCCCGGAAAGACCGACAGTTTTAAGACCTTTTTCTATTGCAGACATAACCATTTCTTCGGGAGTGTTTTTTCCGTCACAAAAGGTTGTATGCATATGTAAATCTTTTGTAATCATTTTGTCATCTTTTCTTGTTTTACTTTTTTGTCAATAACGTGGCGTGATGCAAGTTCGTTGTGAATATCTTCAAGAGAAATACCCATTTCAATCATAAGCACCATTACGTGATATGTAAGGTCGGCAATTTCGTAGATTGTTTCTTTTTTATCGTCGTTTTTTGCGCCGATTATTACTTCAGTGCATTCTTCGCCGACTTTTTTCAATATTTTGTCAAGACCTTTTTCAAAAAGATAGGTTGTGTATGAGCCTTCCTGTTTTTCAATCTTTCTACCTTCAATAAGCTTCATAAGGCTCTGAAGTGAGAATTCGTGTAATTCGTCACTTTCCCACACAGGATTTTCAAAGCAAGATGTTGTACCCAAGTGGCAAGCAGGGCCGTCGGGTTCAACCATAACAGTCAAAGCGTCTTTATCGCAGTCTGCTGTGATTGAAACGATGTGCTGATAGTTACCGCTTGTTTCGCCCTTGAGCCAGAGTTGTTGTCTTGAACGGCTGTAAAAACAGGTTAAGCCCTTTTCCATAGAAATTTCAAGGCTTTCTTTATTCATATATGCAAGAGTCAATACCTGTTTTGTTTTTGCATCTACAACTATTGCAGGTATAAGACCTTTTTCGTCAAATTTGAGTTCATTTACGTTAATCATAATGATATCCTTTCAGTTTATATTCTCATACAAATTCCGTTAGATGATAAGGTTTTCTTTAGGTCGTTGATTTCAACTTCGCGGAAGTGGAAAATCGAAGCGGCAAGTCCTGCATCAACTTTTGGAAGAGTTTTGAAAAGTTCAACAAAGTGTTGTTTGTTTCCTGCGCCACCCGATGCAATAACGGGTACAGAAACTGCATTACATACAGCATCAAGCATCTCAAGGTCAAAGCCTTGTTTAACGCCGTCTGTGTCAATAGAGTTGACAACAATTTCGCCAGCACCGTTTGATACGCACTTTTTTATCCATTCAATAGCTTCCATACCTGTGTTTTCGCGTCCGCCCTTTGCGAATACTCTGAACACTCCGTCCACTCTTTTGATGTCAACGGAAAGTACAACACACTGGTCGCCGTAAAGTTTCGCAGCTTCATAAACAAGATTTGGGTTTTTAATCGCGCCTGAGTTTACACTTACTTTATCAGCGCCGCATTTCAATACTCTGTCAAAGTCGTCAACAGTGTTGATGCCACCACCTACAGTAAGTGGAATGAAAATTGTGCTTGCAACTTCGCAGAGAATATCTGAGAATAGCTTTCTCTGCTCAAATGATGCTGTAATATCGTAGAATACAAGCTCGTCAGCACCGTTGTCGCTGTAATATTTAGCAAGTTGAACAGGGGAAGAAACGTCGCTAAGACCTTCAAAATTTACGCCTTTTACGACTCGTCCGTTTTTTACATCAAGGCAGGGAATAATTCTTTTTGTTGTCATCTCGCCACCTCAATTGCTTCTTTTAAGTTTATAGCTTTAGTATAATATGCTTTTCCGATAATTGCGCCATATATGTTGTTTTCGGAAAGTCTTTTTACGTCTTCAATTGAAGAAACACCGCCTGATGCGATTATCTGCATATTGAATTTTTCTGATAAAGCGTTGTAAAGTTCGTGATTTGTGCCTTTCATAGCGCCGTCTTTTGAAATATCCGTACAAATAATTGTGTTTATACCGATGTTTTGCATTTTTGAACAGAAATCAAAAGCGTCAATATCTGATTTTTCAGTCCAACCTTTTATTGCAACAAATCCGTCTTTTATATCTACGCCGATAGCGATTTTATTTCCGTATTTTTTGACAGCATTAATAACAAAATCGTTGTCAGTAACAGCGGCAGTGCCCAATATAACTCGGTCAATTCCCGCGGAAATATATTTATCAATAACTTCTAGTGTACGTATTCCGCCGCCTACTTCGCAGAATGCATTAGTATGTTTTTTTATATTACATACGGTTTCGAAATTGGGTGTTGTTCCGCTTTTTGCACCTTCTAGGTCGACAAGGTGTATATGTGAAGCACCTGAATTTACAAAATCTTCGGCTATTTCCAAAGGATTGTCGCTGTAAACTGTCATTTGTTTATAATCGCCCTTGAAAAGTCTGACAGCTTTGCCTTCATATAAATCTATTGCAGGGTATATAATCATTACGTTTATCCTTTCTCACAGAAAGCGCGAAGTATATTAAGACCGACATTTCCGCTTTTTTCGGGGTGGAACTGGCAGCCGTATATATTTCCTTTTCCGACAGCTGCTGTAATATCTCTGCTGTATTCCGATGTGGCTATTAACGAATCATCGCAGTCTGCGGCATAAAACGAATGCACAAAATAAACGTGGTCGCCTTCGTTAATGTATTTAAAAAGCTTATTTTTGTCGCCGACAAACTTAAGAGAATTCCAGCCTATATGGGGAACTTTTAAATTTTCATCGATAACGTTTCTTAAAGGTTGGATTGTACCTTTAAGAAGTCCTAAGCCTTTTGTTTCGCCGTATTCGTAACTCTTTTCAAAAAGCATTTGCATACCAAGGCAAATTCCGAGTAAATCCTTACCTTTGTTTGCTTCTTCGATTACAACTTCAGCAAGACCTGAGTTAAAGAGTTTGTCAGAAGCGTCTTTGAATGCTCCGACACCGGGTAATATTATTTTGTCGGCAGCTTTGATTGTATTAATGTCGTTAGTAACAACAGCATCAAATCCTATAGCATGTAATGAGCTTTTCAAAGAAAAGAGATTACCCACTCCATAGTCAATTATTGCAATCATCAAAGTATCCCCTTTGTAGAAGGTATGT
>JAZRPI010000099.1:0-9719 GCA_045649165.1 Eubacteriales bacterium
AAATAAAAATACTTGAATATTAACATTTTCTGTGGTAATATATAAGTTATGATAAATGCTTATAGAAAGGTGTTTATATTATGTCAGAATACGATAACTATGACGATTATACCGACCCTGATGAACAAAATGGGTATGACGCTATATACGGAACAAAAAAGATTACCCCTTGGAAGATTATAAAAAAGACTGTGAAACTCTCTTTGAAACTGATTGGTATTACTGTTTTTGTTTCACTTTTGCTCAGAATTTTTATTGCCGGAGATACGTCTTTTTCAAAGACTTTTCTTTGGACAGAACAATCAATAACTGCATATAACAAAAATCCCGACGACTTTGACGTATACTATTACAAGCGTCCTGATAACATTTCGCAAGGCGGAAAATTTTCGGCAAGTAACGTTTATTTTATTCCGTCAATATCGCAGTTTCAGCTTACTGTAAGGTACAACGACAGTACACTTGATAAGCTTATGACCGATTATAAGCTTGAAAACAAACCTACAGGCGAAGTTTTTGTGTTTACTCTTTCAGATAACCTAGGCAACGTATACACAGAATACACGTATACAGCAGACAAAAAGAATATGTATAACTACCGCAGAGTTGTTTTTGAAAACATTGATATGAATGCAACAAAAACTGTTGAAGAAGACGGGATAGCGGTAGAAAAGAAATTTGAAGAACTATATATCAACATATACTACAAAGACGACGTTCTTCTTTCAAACCCATATTCCAAAATGACTATTTACGATTCAAACTTCTATCACGAGCCTTTTGATTTCAGTAAATACGTTCCGAAAGACAACAAACCAAGTGAATTGAAAAAACGTATTGACTATACGATAAAAGAAGAACCAGAAAACGAATAAACCACATTAGGAGAAAAATATGATACTCAACCCAAAAGAGTCAATAGTAAGCTATCGCTGTCCGCACTGCGGAACAACAGTTATGAGTATGATTGGAACGTTTGCATTAAGTGGCGACCTTATCAAATTGAAGTGCAGCTGCGGCGAAAGTGAGCTTATCATCTCATACACCAACGACAATAAAATAAGACTTACAGTTCCCTGTCTTGCCTGTGAAAATCCGCATACGTACAATATAAGCTCAGAAGCGTTTTTCAGCAGAGAGTTGCTTGAACTTTCCTGTAAGGCTTTAGGTATCAATATCTGCTTTGTGGGTAATAAAGACAACGTATTTGAAGCTATCGAAAAATCAGATAAAGAACTTCAAGAAATGATGGGCGAATATTCACTTGAAGATATCGGAAAAATGAGCGGTAACCCTGAAGGAAGCATTACAGACGCGCAAGTTTACGACCTTGTAAGATTTATGCTCTGCGAAATGCAGGACGAAAATGCAATTACCTGTAACTGTGCTGACGGAATTGGCGAATACGATTTTACAATAACCCAAGACGGCGTTGAAGTATTTTGTACCAAGTGTAATGCTAAAAAAACATTTGATATGAACAGCGTACAAAAAGCTAATGACTTTTTGAACGTTGACGAACTTGACATAAGATAAAGTGTGTTATTTTTTAACACACTTTTTTTGTTTATATATTATATAATATTGATTTTTTTATTAAATTATGGTATAATTGGTAAAATTGAGATAAGTATGTTTATTTATGGAAAGGGTGAGTCTAAGTTGGTTAAAATTTTTAGCGTTGAGCCAAAATCTTACGCCGATAAAAAAAGAATAAAACCACAAGACTACCTTGTTTCTGTCAACGGAAATGAAATAAATGACGTACTTGATTACAGATTTTATCTTACGGATAGAAAAGTCAAACTTGTATTGTTGCGTGACAATAAAGAATATTCGGTAACTATTAGAAAATCGGAATATGACGATATAGGTCTTGAGTTTGAAACGTATCTTATGGACCAGAAAAAGTCGTGTAAGAATAAATGCGTTTTCTGCTTTATTGACCAGCTTCCAAAAGGGCTTCGTGATACTCTTTATTTCAAGGACGACGATGCAAGACTTTCTTTTTTGATGGGTAACTACATTACCCTTACAGGACTTAAGGATGCTGACGTAGACAGAATTATAAAAATGCATATGAGCCCTGTTAATATTTCTGTTCATACGACAAATCCCGAACTTCGTTGCAAGATGATGAACAACCGTTTTGCAGGACAAAGCCTTGACTATCTTAAAAGGTTTGCAGAAAACAATATTACAATGAACTGTCAGATTGTTCTTTGCAAAGGTTTAAATGACGGCGATGAGCTTATCAGAACTATGCACGATTTGGCAACTCTCTACCCTGCTGTACAAAGCGTTTCAGTCGTACCTGCGGGTTTGACTAAATACAGAGAAGGTCTATACGACTTACAGCCGTTTACCCCTGAAGAAACGAGAAAGGTTATTTCGACCGTTCAGAATTTTGCATTACTTTGTAAAAAAGAATACGGAAGCTCAATATTCTTCTGCGGCGATGAAATGTATCTGAAAGCAGGTTTAGAAATCCCCGGCGCCGAATACTACGAAGACTTTTCACAAATTGAAAACGGTGTCGGAATGATTGCTTCAATGAAAGAAGAATTTGAATGGGCGTTAGAAGACCTTGACAAAACACCTGTTCTGCCAAGAACAGTCTCGGTTGCAACAGGCAATGCGGCATATCCTTTTATCAAATCTCTTACAGAACAACTTGAAGAAAAGTTCGATGGATTGAAAATTAACGTATACAATATTGACAATGACTTTTTCGGACATAACATAACCGTCGCAGGTCTTTTAACAGGAAAAGATTTAATCAACCAGCTAAAAGAAAAAGACCTTGGACAAACTTTATTTTTGCCAAGAGTGGTCTTGGAAAGCGAAGGAAAATTATTCTTAGACAACGTAACGCTTGAAGAAATAAAAAAAGAGCTTAACATTGATATACAGACTGCAAGCGGTGACGGTCAAGAATTTTTATGCAAAATCTTAGGAATAGAATAAGTAGTAAAATACACATTTTTATCAGGAAGGTGCAAGAATATGGAAAAAAACAGCAAAAAAGAGCTTAAAATAGTCTTAAACGCGGAACTTTATGACGAACTAAAGTATACTTTTCGACCTGACCAGCTTGAAAACATAATCTATAAACCCGAAATTTTAGGTGAAAAGAAATGGCAGTGTTGCTGCGGCAGCGAAAGCGAACTTGAAATATGCCCTATCTGCGGTATGGAGAAAAACACTGTTCTTTCCAAGGTTAACGCAAACTATCTCGCGCACCACAGAAAAATGCGTATTGCAAGAAAAAGAAAAGCTATGCAAGACCAACAGGCTATGATGGCAGCACAGATTATCAAAAAGACTAAAAAGAACAAGACTACCAAAAAGACAAAAGAAAGCAACAAAAAACTTGGAACTATTATCGGCATTGTTCTTCTCTGCTTGGCTATTATTGTCAGCGTTGCTATGATATTCGGCGGAAAAGACAGCAACGTCCCCGCAGGAAAACCTGTTGACTCAACAAATTTTGTATCAACCAACACTCCTGAAAACACAACACCCGATGAAACAAAACCGTCAGTTGAAGAAACAACACCTGTTGAAACCACTCCCCCTGAAACGGTTGTTATACCCGAAGTTGTTACTGTACCTAGTGAAGCTATAAACAAAAACCCCGCTACACTCAATGACGGTACATGGTCAAAGGGTGCTTCCGGTAATACTTCTGCAGGTGCACTTGTATTCTCAGGCGATACATACGACTTCGTGTGCGTTGAAGGACTCAGAATATTTGAAAAGAACGGTACTGAAGTCGGCTCTATTACAGAAAACAAAGTTTTAGGCGTTACAGGATACGGAAATAATATTTTCTACTTAGACGAAGCATACTCTATACATAAATACAATCTTGAAACAAAGCAAGATGTAACATTCTCTATAAAAGCAAAACAAATCTGCGCTTACTTTGATGAACTTTATTACGTTCCCGCAGAAGAAAACGGTCTTTTTGCTTGTAACATTGACGGCTACAAAACAAAGGTTGTTTCAATACTTGAAGTGTTTGCAATCAGTAACACTGCTGAAAAACTTTATTTCTCAACAAGCGAAAGTTTGGCTGTGGTTACATCAAAAGACGGTAACGTTCTTACATTCTGTAAAGACGGTGCAAAAGCAACAAGTATTCTTGAAATTACAAACTGCGTATTCTATACGTCTTTTGACGGAAAACTCAAGTTCTTCTTCCCCCAGAAATATACAGGCTTCGGTATTGAGTACCCCATTTACGACGTAAATATTACTCACGTATCAGCCTTTGAAAACAGAGTATACGTAAAAACAGTTAACCCCAGAACAAACGCTGTTCTTTGGTATGCGACAAACTGGACTGCAGGAACAAAACTCTTTACACCTGCAAAATTTGCATCTACCGGCATTACAACTGATTCACTCTACGTATCAAACAATGCAATCTTTGATGGCAACTTGGTTAGAAAACCCGTCGCATAAATCATACTGACATTTATAAAACAAATCAGACAAGGAGAAAACAATGTCAAAACCCGTTGTAGCTATCGTGGGAAGACCTAACGTTGGCAAAAGTACTCTCTTCAACAAGCTCGTTGGCGACAGAATATCTATCGTTGAAGACACTCCAGGCGTTACCCGCGACAGAATATATCACGAAATTGAATGGTCAGGCCGTACGCTCATGCTTATAGATACAGGTGGTATTGAGCCCAAGACTGACGATATGATTCTCAAATATATGCGTCTTCAAGCTGAAATCGCTATTGACACTGCTGACGTAATCATATTTATGACAGACGTTAAGACAGGTCTTACTGCAGACGATAAGGATATCGGCAAGATGCTGCTGAAAAGCAACAAACCTGTTGTATTATGCGTAAACAAAGTAGATAAGGTTGGCGATTTGCCCTACGAATTCTACGAATTTTACGAACTCGGCTTCTTGAGCGACCCGATTCCCGTTTCATCCGTACACGGTACAGGCTCAGGCGACCTTCTTGACAAGGTGCTTGAATTTTTACCCGAACAAAACGAAGATGAAAACGAAGACGACGATGCAATCAGTGTCGCTGTTATCGGTAAGCCTAATGCCGGAAAAAGCTCAATCATCAATAAAATTCTCGGCGAAGACAGACTTATTGTTTCAAACATCCCCGGTACAACAAGAGATGCTATAAACACTAGACTTGAAAACGATTTCGGGAAATACGTCTTTGTTGATACCGCAGGTATCCGAAGAAAGAGCCGCGTTGAAGACAGAATTGAAAAATTCTCAGTTCTTCGTTCTAAAATGGCTGTTGAAAATGCAAACGTTTGCGTTCTTATGATTGATGCAAATGAAGGCATCACAGAACAGGACGAGCATATAGCAGGTCTTGCTCACGAAGCAGGAAAACCCACTATTATAGTTGTAAACAAGTGGGACCTTATCGAAAAAGACAACAAGACGGTCAATGAGTTTACTCAAAGAATCCGTACTGCTCTTGCATATATGCCCTATGCACCAATTCTCTTTATTTCAGCAAAGACAGGTCAAAGAGTGGACAAGCTTTTTGAATTCATCAACTATGTTCACGAACAGTCACTTCTTCGCATATCAACAGGTATGCTTAACGACGTACTAAACGACGCTGTTACAAAGGTACAGCCGCCGTCTGATAAAGGCAAACGACTCAAGATTTACTATATGACTCAGGTTGGCGTTGCACCCCCGACATTTGTAATCTTCTGTAACGATGCAGAACTTTTCCACTTCTCATACCAGAGATACATTGAAAACAGAATCAGAGAAGTATTCGGCTTTAAGGGAACGCCGATAAAAATAATTATCCGACAGAAAGGCGATAACAACGAATAATTATGGAAATTTTGAAAAGAATTTTTAGTATTGGTATTATCAATGAGTATCTAGCTCAAAAATACGTTTCAGAAAGCACTGGAGCTACCCTTTATGAACTTCATCCCGCTGTCGCTGCAATTACTTTTATACTGATTTTCTTTGTTGGTTATCTTTTTGGAAGTTTTAACTTTGCTACGTATATTTCCAAGAAAAAATACAAAGAAGACATACGCGAACATGGAAGCGGTAATGCGGGTATGACAAATATGATGCGTACCTACGGCAAGAAAGCGGCAGGCCTTACACTTCTCGGCGATGCTTTGAAGGCTGTTGTTGCCATTCTTATCGGTTATATACTTATGGGTACTGACGGCGCATATCTTGCAGGAATAGGCTCTATAATCGGTCATACATGGCCTGTATATTACGGCTTCAAGGGCGGCAAGGGTGTTGTTACTGCTATTGTAATGATTCTCTGCACAAACTTCTGGGTAGGGCTTATCTTACTCGCTTTATTCGTTGCAATTGTTGCAGCAACAAGATATATCTCGTTAGGTTCCATTATGGGAGCATTAATGTACCCCATTATCTTGCACAACTTTAACGGCGTAAACAGTATCGTAAAACTTGTTTGTTCATTCTTGGTTACCGTGCTGTTAGTATTTAACCACCGTTCAAACATAAAAAGACTTTACGAAGGCAAAGAAAACAAGTTTGCATTCAAAAAAAGTAAAGAAGAAGTTAAAGAAGACTGAAAATCAGTCTTCTTTTTTTGTGCAGTCACTCATATTCCTATCATATAATTTATTATAACATTTATAGGAGATTGTATGATTGACTTAAGATTTACTACTGTTATTACATATATAATAAATCAACCTGCCTTATTAGTAACATTTTTGCTTACCCTTGGAGTAATATTTGTCAACGGTTGGACAGATGCGCCGAATTCTATTGCCACATGTGTTGCAACACGTTCAATATCTGCAAGAAAAGCCGTACTGATGTCTGCAATTTTTAATTTTCTAGGACTTATTGTTATTACACTTTTCAACTCCAAGGTTGTATCCACCATTAAAAATATAGTAAATTTTAAAGGCGACACAAGACTGTCAATGATTGCTCTATGTGCTTCCCTTTTTGCAATTATTATATGGGCAGTTGCAGCTTGGTTCTTTGGTATACCGACAAGCGAAAGCCACGCACTTATCGCCGGTCTTTCAGGAGCTGCTATTGCTTTACAAAACAGTATACAAGGGATAAACCTGAAAGAATGGCTGATTGTTATATATGGTCTGTTCTTTTCGGTAATCTTGGGATTTCTTTTGGGGTATATAATCACAAAAACAATTGAATTATGCTGTCAAAACACAAACCGACTGAAAACTCTTGAATTCTTCAAAAATGCAGAGATTGCAGGCGGAGCTTTAATGTCTTTTATGCACGGGGCTCAGGACGGGCAAAAATTTATGGGAGTGCTGTTGCTTGGTATATTTCTTGCAAACGGAAGTGACTCAACAATCAATATTGCTCCGCCTGTTTGGCTTATGCTTATCTGCTCACTTGTTATGGCTTTGGGTACGTCTGTTGGCGGATATAAAATTATAAAATCAGTCGGAATGAATATGGTAAAATTAGAAAAATATCAAGGATTTTCTGCCGACGTTGCAAGCGCCTTATCGCTGTTTTTTCTTACAATTTTCGGTGTACCGGTCAGCACAACTCATACAAAAACTACCGCTATTATGGGTGTTGGCGCTTCAAAAAGGCTGTCAGCAATTAACTTTTCCGTTGTCAGAGAAATGCTTTTGACATGGATACTGACATTCCCCTGTTGCAGTGCTATCAGTTATATAATGGCAAAACTGTTTTTAAATATCTTCGGTTGACAATTTGCGTAAAAAGTCGTATTCTATATGTATATACAAGTTACATACAAAAGGAATTATATAAATGAAAAGAATTTTAAACCCCAGCAGAGTGATTACTCTCGGTTTTTTGATGATTATTCTCATCGGAAGTGTTCTACTCTATCTGCCGATTTCACAAAAGAATAACGTTGATATGAGCTATACAGACGCTTTGTTCACATCAACAAGCGCAGTTTGTGTTACAGGTCTTTCAACGTTTGATGCAGGTTCTACCCTGTCTACGTTTGGTCAATTTGTTCTCGGTGTACTCATTCAGCTCGGCGGCCTTGGGTTTGCGTGTATCAGTATCGGAATCGTTATGCTGACAGGACAAAAGATATTCCTGAAACAACGTTTGCTTGTCAAGGAAGCTCTTAACTACGGTTCACACAGTGACCTACTTAACGTTGTTAAATCTGTAATTATAACTACCCTTATTATTGAAGGAACAGGAACTGTATTTAATTTTGTAGTATTTATTAAAGACTATCCGTTTTTAAAAGCGTTAGGACTCAGTCTTTTCCATTCTGTTTCTGCTTTTAATAATGCTGGATTTGATATATTAGGTTTTGGAAATAACCTTATTTCATATCAAGGAAACACTCTTTTCACTCTTGTTACCGCATTTCTTATTATTCTCGGTGGTATTGGTTTTCTTGTTATAAAAGAAGTATTATTCAAGCGTAATTTCAAAAAATTTACACTCCACACAAAAGTCGTGCTTTGTATGACGGCTATATTGCTTATAATCGGTACTGTCGTATTTAGATTTACAGAAAATTACAGTTGGATTGACTCATTCTTTATGAGCACTTCAACAAGAACGGCAGGTTTTACTACCGTTGATTTATCAGATATTTCAAACGCAGGTTTTGTTATATACATTCTTTTGATGTTTATAGGCGCGTCACCAACTTCAACAGGCGGCGGTATAAAAACAACAACGTTCTTTGTTATTCTTGCAGCTTTATATTCATATTCTTCTTCAAGAAGACCAACAGTTTTTAAGAAAACTCTTGCAAAAGACATACTGTATAAAGCATTTATAATTTTGACATTAGGACTTACCGTTGTTTTTTCAACACTGTTGTTGCTTTGTTTATCTAATCCTGATATCCCAATGAAAGACTTGATTTATGAAGCAGTGTCTGCATTTGCAACAGTTGGACTTTCAACAGGTATAACGCCTTCCCTTTCTATGTTTGGAAAATACGTTATTATCGTAGCAATGTTTATAGGCAGAATCGGTCCGCTTACAATAGCGTCACTCTGGTTCTTCAAAAAACCGTCTTCCGTTTCTTATGCAGAAGACACTCTCACACTCGGATAAAGCTGAAAAACGAAAGGATTAATAAAAAAATGAGAAGAAAAAGAAATAATGATGAAATATACGGAGTTATTGGTCTTGGCAGATTTGGTTTTAACCTTGCAATAACACTTTGCAAAGCAGGAAAAGATGTTATTGTCGTTGATAATGACCCAAAGAAGATTAAAGAGATTTCTGAATACACAGAAAATGCTTTTCTTGTTGACGAGTTGAACACAACAACTCTTACTGAAGCAGGAATTACAAATTGTGATACTGTAATCGTCGGAATTGGCGAAACCATTGATATCGGTATTCTTGCAACGCTAAACGTTATTCAGCTTGGAGTAAAAAAGGTTATTGCAAAGGCTATTACACCTGAACAAGGTTGTGTACTTGAAAAAATAGGTGCCGAAGTAGTATACCCCGAAAAAGATATGGCTGTCAGACTTGCAAAAAGACTTATTTCCCCGCAGACTATGGAATTTATTTCTCTGAGCGATGAAATTGACATTACTGAAATTGTACTTACAGACAAGGTAAACGATATTTCAGTATTTGACCTTGATATAAGAAAAAAATTCGGTCTTAATATTATCGCTATAAAACACAACGACGAAATCATAACAGAAATAACACCAAACACTATGCTATACACAAACGACAATCTTGT
>JAZRPI010000100.1:0-2206 GCA_045649165.1 Eubacteriales bacterium
GACAGGTAGACTAACTTAGACTCTTTTACATTTATCAACAGCGTAAACGGAGAAAAATATGAAGAAGAAAAAAAGAGTACTGTTTATTTCATCAACAGGCGGTCATCTTGACGAGCTTATGCAGCTCAGACCTATGTTTGATAAATACGAGCATTACATCGTAACAGAAAAAACAAAATCAAACCTTAAGCTCAAAGACAAGTTTCCAAAAAGACTTACTCTGCTTGTTTACGGAACAAAGAAAAATAAATTGCTCTACCCTTTTATTCTGTTAATAAACTCTTTTATATCCCTGTTTGTCTATATAAAATTCAGACCGGATTTTATAGTATCAACAGGTGCTCATACAGCAGGCCCTATGTGCTGTATCGGCAAACTCCTTGGAAGCAAAATTATATTTATTGAAACCTTTGCTAACTCAAAAACAAAGTCGGTAACAGGAAATCTTATCTATAAGTTCGCAGACCTTTTCATCGTACAATGGGAAGACATGCTTGAACTGTATCCCAAAGGAACATATGGGGGGTGGATTTACTGATGATATTGGTTACACTCGGAACGCAGGACAAAACGTTCCCAAGACTGCTTGACGCTATACAAAAACAAATTGACAATGGCAACATAAAAGACAGAGTTGTCGTTCAGGCAGGGTCTACTCCTTACAAGAGCGATAATATGGAAATATTTGACCTTATAGACAGAGACAGCTTTGCAAACCTTATGGCAGAGTGCGACTTGCTTATAACACACGGTGGTGTCGGCTCTATCATTACAGGACTCAAAAACAACAAAAAGGTTATTGCAGCACCGCGACTTGAAAAGTACGGCGAACACACGAACGACCACCAACTTGAAATTATAGAAAAGTTTTCAGACTCAGGATTTATATTACCGCTTTACGACTTCGACAAACTTGACGAAGTTATTAAAAACGCAGAATCGTTTGTGCCGAAAAAATATAAAAGCAATACCGAGAATATGATTAGTCTTATTGAAAACTACATCGACAACAACTGAAACGGCATACAAATAAGCACAGAAAGGGGGCTGTATTTTGAAGAAGAACAACAAAAGCACTAACAACAGAAGCGAAGAAAAAGGATATAACACCAACCCTATTCAATGGTTCCCAGGTCACATGGCGAAAACAAGAAGACTGATGAAAGAAAGTCTTGGAAGTGTTGATATTCTTATAAACGTTCTTGACTCAAGAATTCCGCTTAGCTCAAAAAATCCCGAAATTGAATATCTTGCCGACTCAAAACCTATCCTTACGCTTTTGAGCAAATCAAGCCTTGCAGACCCTAATTCCACAGCAAAATGGAAAGACTACTACAAAGCAAATAATATGGAATGTCTTTTTATCGACAGTATTACAGGGGCTAACATAAACGAAATAATGCCCACTATCCGAAAAATTCTCAAAGATAAGATTACAAGATACGAAGAAAAGGGTATGAACAGAAATATCAAAGCCATGATTGTCGGCATACCTAATTCGGGTAAATCTTCACTTATAAACAAACTTGCAGGTTCAAAAAAGGTTAAGGTTGAAGACCGCCCCGGTGTTACTCTTACAAAACAGTGGGTACCCACTTCAATCGGACTTGACCTTATGGATATGCCGGGGGTATTATGGCCTAAGTTTGACGATGAAATAATCGGACAGAACTTGGCTCTTACAGGCGCTATAAGAGACGCTATACTCGATATAGAAACTCTTGCAGTTGCACTCTGCGCAAGACTGCGCGTACTCTATCCCGAATTACTCAAAACAAGATACAAGCTTACAGACAAAGACCTTGACGAAGATATGCAGGACTATGAAGTGTTTGAAGCAATCGGCAGAAAACGCGGCTTTCTCATTTCGGGCGGCGAAATCAACTACGAAAGAACGGCTACAATGCTTCTTGACGAATTCAGGGGCTCAAAAATCGGAAGAATTACCCTTGAGTTACCACCCATAGATACAAACGGAGAATGCGATGCTTAACTGGGATATAGAAAAACAGCTTCAGGCTGAAGGGTACAAAATAATATGCGGCTGCGATGAAGCAGGACGTGGGCCCTTGGCGGGCGACGTTGCCGCTGCAGCTTGTATTTTGCCTATTGGCGTTGAAATAAAAGGTCTCGATGACTCAAAAAAATTGTCAGAAAAGAAACGCGAAGAGCTATTCAAGACTATTCAGGAAGTTTCCGTATGCTG
>JAZRPI010000101.1:0-2303 GCA_045649165.1 Eubacteriales bacterium
CGCTATTCCGCGTGAATGTGAATGTATCATAAGCGTATTTGACAAAAATGAAGCAAAAGAAATTCTGCTTGAAAAGGTTAACGAAATAAAAAAACAGCTTATAAAATCCGACAGAAAAATGGTTGTCCGCGTTGACAAAGCCAAGGGCGAATTCGAGAGTATGTTTTCATTTAAAGATACGTCAAGGGTTATCAGTGCGATAAACCTTGCCCCCAACGGCGTTATTTCTATGAGCAAGACAATGGAAAACCTTGTCGAAACTTCGTCAAATCTTGGTATAGTCAAGACTGAAAATAATGTTGTTACTCTCGACCTTATGCCGCGTTCTTCCGTCGATTCAAAACTTGATGAAACAATACTCAAAATTGAAATACTCGGCAAACTGTTAGGCTGTGAAGTAAGCCACAGCGAAAGACACATGGGTTGGGAATACAGGCCTGAAAGTAAGGTTAGAGAAATTTTTGCAGAATGTTATGAAAGAAAATTTGCAAAGAAGCCTAATTTTGAAGCAATACACGCGGGACTTGAGTGCGGTGTTATAATTTCAAATATGGGCGATATGGACGGCATTTCTATATGCGCGGAAGTACTCGAAATTCATACTCCCAACGAATGTATGAATCTTAAGTCTTTTGCCGACGCATACGAAATAACCCTTTCAATGCTTGAAAAAATGTAAATTAATTTTAACAGTGCGGTTTTAAAACTGCACTGTTGTTTTATATTATAAACAAGCAATTAATTCAAATAAATGCGCATATAATGTCGTTTAACTTATTGACTTTATTACCATATAGTGCTATAATATATTGTAACAATCAAATGGAGGACACCATTATGAAACATATTGAAACTATCGAAACTCGCAATCTTTGCGAAAGTGCTAAAAATGGCGGTTGCGGCGAATGCCAGACATCTTGCCAGTCTGCTTGCAAAACAAGTTGCGGTATTGCTAACCAGCAGTGCGAAAACAAGGAAAGCAAGTAATCTTTATAAGTTTTCGATAAATGCCGCCTAAAATATGGCGGCATTTTTACTATCAACACAAGGGGAATACATATCTTATGGTACATCAATATAAACTCGCAGGTTATAATATCGTTCTTGACTCTTGCTCAGGCGGTATACACGTTGTTGATGATATTGCTTACGATATAATTGAAGTTTTTGAAAATAACGACAAGCAGGCTGTCATTGACAAAATGTGCGAAAAATACGTAAACAATGATGACGTTACTGAAAATGACATTATTGAATGTTATGAACAAATAGAAGCTCTGAAAGAAAGCGGCAAGCTTTTTGCCCCTGACACTTTTGAAAGTATGGCGGGTAAACTCAAAGAAAAAACTTCAGGCGTTGTCAAAGCTCTCTGTTTGCATATAGCTCATACCTGCAACCTTAACTGCGAATACTGCTTTGCAAGTCAGGGCAAATATCACGGCGAACGCGCTGTAATGAGTTTTGAAGTAGGCAAACAGGCTCTTGATTTTCTTGTTGCCAACTCAGGCACAAGAAGAAACCTTGAAGTTGACTTCTTTGGCGGCGAGCCTTTAATGAATTTTGAAGTTGTAAAACAACTTGTTGCTTACGCTCGCAGTATTGAAAAAGAACATAACAAAAACTTCCGTTTTACACTTACAACAAACGGACTTCTTATTGACGACGACGTAATCGAATTTGCAAACAAAGAATGCGCAAACGTTGTTCTCAGTCTTGACGGAAGAAAAGAAATACACGACGCATACCGCGTTGACTATGCGGGTAATGGAAGCTGGGAAAGAATCGTTCCAAAATTCCAGAAGCTCGTTGAAGCAAGGGGACATAAGGGTTACTATATGCGCGGAACATTTACCCACGCGAACCCAGATTTTCTCAAAGATATTCAGCAGATGCTTGACTTAGGCTTTACAGAACTCAGTATGGAGCCCGTTGTATGTGCTCCCGGCGACAAAGCTGAACTTACACAAGAAGACTTGCCAATCGTACTTGAACAGTATGAAAAATTGGCAGAGCTTATGCTCAAACGCGACGAAGAAGGAAAGCCTTTTACTTTCTATCACTATATGATAGACCTGACAGGCGGCCCTTGTATTTATAAACGTATTTCGGGTTGCGGCTCAGGTACGGAATATATGGCTGTTACCCCCTGGGGCGACCTTTATCCTTGCCACCAGTTTGTAGGCGAAGAAGAATACAAGCTTGGCGACATCTGGCAGGGCGTTACAAACACAAAGGCACAGTGCGAATTTGCTTCGTGCAACGTATATGCACGTCCCGACTGCGCTGACTGTTGGGCAAAATTA
>JAZRPI010000102.1:0-1883 GCA_045649165.1 Eubacteriales bacterium
ATCAAAACGTTCCATAACTTTGTCAAAGTCAAGTTTTTCTTCAGCCATAACAGGCATCTGCGGACCGATATGAATATCACTGTCTGCATCATAACCACCGTTAATAGCAATCAAGAGAAGTTTTGCAAGGTTACATCTTGCGCCGAAGAACTGCATCTGCTTGCCAACCTTCATTGCAGATACGCAACAAGCAATAGCATAGTCATCGCCGTATGAAGGACGCATTACGTCATCGTTTTCATACTGAATTGAGTCTGTATCTTTTGAAACCTGAGCACAGAACTTCTTAAAGTTCATAGGCAAAGAAGTTGACCAAAGTACTGTCAAGTTAGGTTCAGGCGATGAACCAAGTGTGTAAAGAGTATTCAACACACGGAAGCTACTCTTTGTTACAAGAGTTCTGCCATCTTCGCCCATACCGCCGACTGCTTCTGTAATCCACATCGGGTCGCCACCGAAAAGTTCGTTGTATTCAGGTGTACGAAGATGTCTTGCCATACGAAGCTTCATAACGAAATCGTCAAACAATTCCTGAGCCTGTTCTTCTGTAAGAATTCCCTTTTCAATATCTCTTTCGATATAAATATCAAAGAAAGTGCTTACGCGGCCAAGCGACATAGCAGCACCGTTCTGCTCTTTAATAGCTGCAAGATATGCAAAATATGTCCACTGAATTGCTTCTTTTGCATTTGAAGCAGGTTCACTGATATCAAAGCCATACATTTCAGCCATCTGCTTGAGATAGCCCAAGAAAGCTATCTGCTGATAGAGTTCTTCAGCAAGCTTCAAATTATCATTATCAAGAACGCCTTTTGTGAGATTTGCCTTATCTTTTTGTTTTTCTTCGATAAGCTTGTCTACACCATAAAGAGCAACTCTTCTGTAGTCACCAATGATTCTGCCTCTACCGTAAGCATCAGGCAAACCAGTTATTACGTGACATTTACGAGCCTTTCTCATCTCATCAGAGTATACTCTGAAAACACCGTCGTTATGTGTTGTTCTGTACTTGAATTCTTCTTCTACCTTTTCGCTGAGCTGATAACCGTAAGCAGCACACGCCTGCTTAACCATTCTCATACCACCAAAAGGGTTAACGCCTCTCTTCAAAGGACTGTCTGTCTGAAGACCAACGATAATTTCATTATCCTTGTCAAGATATCCGGGTGCATAGTTTACGAGAGATGATGCCGTTGTTGTATCAACGTCAAGTACTCCGCCTTTCATTCTTTCTTCTTTAAAAAGTCCCTGAAGCTTATTCATAAGCTTTGTTGTTCTTTCAGTAGGTCCTGAAAGGAAATCGCTAGCACCAGTATATTCTTTATAGTTTGACTGAATAAAATCACGAACGTTTATTTCGTTCTTCCACAGATCACCTTTAAAACCATTCCAATTGTTATGTTCCATATATCTTCCTCCGTTCTGTCGCACCAAAAAAGGCAAATCAGCTTTTACTAACTGATTTGCCCAGACGGTCGGCTATATAATGCTTTTACATTCCCATAGCGTTAATTCGCTAAAATCCGTCAGTTATGTAAAAGTTCTATAATTATTATACATATATACAGCAAATTTGTCAATCAATCTTTTAAAATAAAACCATGTTTTTTTATATAAATTTTATCATATTTCACGTCTGTTTTTTGTGTAAAAATATAATTGCCAATATTATTCATTTCAAAAACACAGTCTGACATATTGATAATAGCTTCTATTGTATTGTTTTTAAATGAGCGTTTTATAGAAATTATTCCGTTTTCTATAACAGATACGTCAATGTTTCCACGCTTCAAAACTTCGTATTTTGACTTGATAGAAGTAACATTCTTATAAAAATCAAAAATATCATTATTTTCTACCATTTTCCAATCAAAAAACAATCG
>JAZRPI010000103.1:0-15918 GCA_045649165.1 Eubacteriales bacterium
GGAGAAGTTAAGAGATATATCGCTGAAAACAACGTTTCTTTCTATACTGTTAACGCGATTGACAAAGCTCGTGAAATCGGTATGGGCAAGAGAACAAACACAATTCTTCAGTCTGCATTCTTTGCTCTTGCAAACATTATGCCTATCGAAGAAGCTGTTGAATATATGAAGTATATGGCTAAGAAGTCATATCTCAAGAAGGGCGAAGCAGTAGTTGAAATGAACTACAAGGCAATTGATGCCGGCGTTGACGCTCTCGTTAAGATTAATGTTCCTGAAGCTTGGAAGACAGCAGGCAACGATACTGTTGAAGCAAAAGCAACAGGTACACGTCCTGAACTCGTTAAGTTCGTAAACGAAGTTCTCGTTCCCGTATCAAAGATGCAGGGTGATTCACTCCCCGTTTCAGCATTTGAAGATATGGCAGACGGTTCATTCCCGCAGGGCGCTGCAGCATACGAAAAACGTGGTGTTGCTGTTGACGTTCCTACATGGATTCCTGAAAAGTGTATCCAGTGTAATATGTGTTCATTCGTATGTCCCCACGCTACAATCCGTCCTTTCGCTATGGATGCTGAAGAAGCTGCAAACGCACCTGCTTCTACAAAGTTCATTCCCAAGGCTATGATTGGTAAGGGCTGCGAAAACTATAAATTCACAGTTTCTATCAGTCCCCTTGACTGTATGGGCTGTACTCTCTGCGTAAAAGCTTGTAAGACAGGCGCTCTCGAAATGGTACCTCAGGCAACACAGCTTGACCAGCAGGCAGCATTTGATTACGCAGTAGCAAACGTTGCACAGAAAGAACTTCCTTTCGCAGAAACAACAGTTAAGGGCTCACAGTTCAAACAGCCGCTTCTCGAGTTCTCAGGCTCATGCGCAGGTTGTGCTGAAACTTCATACGCTCGTCTTATCACACAGTTGTTTGGCGAAAGAATGTATATCTCTAACGCAACAGGTTGTTCTTCAATCTGGGGTGGTTCTGCTCCTTCAACACCTTACACAGTAAACCGTGAAAGCGGACGCGGTCCCGGTTGGGCTAACTCATTGTTCGAAGATAACGCAGAACACGGTCTTGGTATGTACCTTGGTCAGAAAGCTATCCGTGACAGAGTTATCGGTTACGTAGAAGCTCTCAGAGAAGAAGTTAAGGACGAAGCAAAACTCGCTATTATCGACGAATACCTTGCAACAAAAGACAACAGCAAGGCTAACGAAGCTCCTACAAAGGCTCTCGTTGCTATGCTCGAAGCTTGCGATTGCAACTGTGAACTCAGAAACAAGATTCTTGCTGAAAAGACATACCTTTCTAAGAAGTCTGTATGGATATTCGGTGGTGACGGTTGGGCATACGATATCGGCTTCGGCGGTCTCGACCACGTAATCGCTTCAGGCGAAGACGTAAACATCATGGTATTCGATACTGAAGTTTACTCAAATACAGGTGGACAGGCATCTAAGGCTTCTCAGATTGGTCAGGTTGCTCAGTTCGCTGCAGCTGGTAAGGCTATCGGTAAGAAAGACCTTGCTCAGATTGCTATGTCTTACGGTTACGTATACGTAGCACAGATTGCTATGGGCGCTGATATGAACCAGACAATCAAGGCTATTGCAGAAGCTGAAGCATATCCCGGTCCTTCAATCGTAATCGGTTATGCTCCTTGCGAAATGCACGGTATCAAGGGCACAATGGCTAACTGCCAGCTCGAAATGAAACGCGCAGTTGACGCAGGTTACTGGCAGATGTTCCGTTACAATCCTGCTCTCAAGGCTGAAGGAAAGAATCCTTTGACAATTGACTGCAAGGAACCCACAGGCGATTACAGAGAATTCATTACAAGTGAAACTCGTTACAGCCGTCTTGCTCAGCAGTTCCCCGAAAGAGCTGAAAAACTCTTCGCTGACGCTGAAACAAAGGCTAAGGAAAAGTTCGAACACTTGAAGAAACTCTCCGAGCTTTACGGTAACAACTAATAAAAAAATAAAAAATGGCTACTCCAAATTTATGGAGTAGTCTTTTTTTATATCAAAAATATTTTTTAACTCTTTCTTTGCGCAAAGAAAGAGTAGGAAAGAAGGCGTTTAGGGGTGGGGATTTCGATTTCCCCTCTCCTAAGAACCCCAACCCTTAAAACGACTAAGCGGGGAACGCCCGTTCCCCCTTAGCACCCCCTTCGGTTTGCAAAAAATATTTATAAATTTTTCACCAATTATGCAAGTTCTTTGCCAAGCTTTCTCCGAAAGAAAGCGGCAGCCATAAGAACCTGCTTTGATATGCAAAAGTCGTATGTTTTTGTTGAAAAAATGAGACACATCAAAAATGAAGTGTCCCATTTGCTCTTTTTTCTTATTTTCTATTGTGTTTTCCGTTGTTTTTTGATACCATAACTATGATGATAATTATGATTGCGATTGCAATGAGTATAGCGATTAACACACCGGCTATTCCGTTGCCTTCATCGCCGTCGTTGACCATATCGTTGACGTCGTCTTTTGCGTCTGTTATTGCATTGTCAACGTCATCTTTCATATCATCAAGCCCTTCGCTCGCATCACCGATGATACCGTCAAGAGCACCTGTTTGGTCATTTGTGCCATTGTTTGTGTCGTTATTGTTATTGTCGTGTTCTCTTGTGTCGTCGTGACGAGTGCTGTCGTCAGTAGGAGTGTTTGATGTTGAAGATGAGTTGCTGTCAACGTTGCTGTCGGGGATGTTTGCCAACATATTATATGAGTCTTTTGCAAGGGCAGCTGTGTTGAGCGCCAAAGTAGCCAATATAGCTAACGTGAAAACCAATGTTAAAAGTTTTAATATTTTTTGATTTTTCATAAAGGTATCCTTTCGCCAATTTGGTTTATGAATATTATGCTCAAAAAATATTGTATATATGACAGAAAATTATATTTGGAGAAAAATATATGGAAAGTAAAATTTTTACAAAAAATGATAACGGCTTTATATGCAAGAACTGTGGATTTGAAGTGCAGCCTTTAGGGTATTCTTCTCGTAACCATTGCCCGAACTGTCTTCATTCACTCCACGTTGATATAAATCCAGGCGACAGAGCGAACGAGTGTGGCGGCATTATGGAGCCTATAACAGCCGAAGTTGATTCGAAAAAAGGATATATTATAATACATAAATGTAAGAAATGCGGCGCGATTTCGCGTAACCGTTCAGCGCATTTAGCCAAAGTCCAGCCCGACGATATAAAGAAGCTTATCGCATTGACAGCAAAACATTGAAAAAAGCATATCGGTTTTTCCGATATGCTTTTTGTGTTTGTTGTTTAAGAATGATTTCAATGAATACGGACGACCAATGGTCGCCCCTACAAATTGGATAATATTATTTTTGCAAATCCTTGAGTAAAGTTTTTGCTAAGCTTTTTTCAAAAAGCGTTGCCTACTTTCTTTCGAAAAAGAAAGTAGGTTATTTTTGTTCGTCAAGCCATTTTTCTGTGGCAAGAGCGATTTCTTTGAGAGCGCCTTGTTCAAAGGGCGTTTTGATACCTGCGACTTTGCAGAGTTCAACAAAGGTTTTTTTGCCGCCTTCGTTAACGAACTTCATATATCTATCCCAAGCGTCTTTATAGTCAACGTTCATAATATTTTTGAACGTCAGTGCCGCTGTCTGCGCCAAGCAGTAGTCTATATAATAGAAAGGATAGTGATAAATGTGAAGCTGTCTTTGCCAGCCGCGACCGTCGCCATAGAAGGGAATACCTGTCATATCAATATAGGGTCTGTACTGTCTTTCTAAATTTGCCCAAGCTTCGTGACGTTGCGCAGGAGTAAGGTCGGGGTTATCGTAAACAATATGCTGAAATTCGTCTACTATACAGCCGTAGGGAATGAAGATAAGTGCACCTTTTAAGTGTGTAAGCTTTGCACGCTGAGTATCGTCCTTGTAGAAAAGTTCAAACCAAGGCCAAGCGAAAAATTCCATAGACATTGAGTGTGTTTCGCAAGATTCCATAGTCGGATTTTTGTTTTCTTCAAGTTCAAAGTTTCTTACCATATAGTCGGCAAATGCGTGGCCGGCTTCGTGGGTAAGAACGTCAACGTCGCCTGCCGTTCCGTTAAAGTTTGAGAAAATAAAGGGCGCTTTATAATCGGGAAGTCCTGTACAGTAACCGCCTACTGCCTTGCCTTTTTTTGCTTCAACGTCGAGAAGTTCGTTTTCATACATAAAGTTAATGAATTCATTAGCTTCATCTGACATTTCTTCATACATTTTTTTACCCGCGGCAAGAATATCCTTAGGTGTTCCGACAGGCTTCGGGTTACCGTCAAGGTAGAAGGTTGTATCGTCATAAAGTTTAAGACTATCAACGCCGATTGTCTGTGCCTGTTCTGCCTTTATTCTTTCAACAATGGGTACCAAGTCTGCCTTAACTTGCTCACGAAAAACTTTAACCATTTCGGGTGTGTAGCAGTTACGTGTACGACGCATATAGCCAAGTTCTGTAAAGTTATTGAAGCCTAAAGTTTTAGCAATTTCCGTACGAACTTTTACAAGCTCGTCAAATATTGTGTCAAGCGTTTCAGCGTGGCTCATATAGAAGTTGCCTTCAGCTTCAAAGGCTTCTTTTCTTACCGCTCTGTCCTTGTCTACTTTGTAAACGCCAAGCTGAGAAATATTGAGTTTTTCGCCCTTGAAATCAATCTGAGCAGATGCAACAAGCTTCTGATAGTCACTTACAAGCTTGTTTTCTTTCTGCAAAAGGGGAATGATTTCGGGAGAAAAGCATTTCAGCTCCATTTCAAGATTGGTAAAGAGCAGACTACCGTATTTTTCTTCAATGTCTTTTCTGTACTGTGAGACTAAAAGAGCATTGAAAAACTCTGTAATCTTTTCTTGAAGAATTGGGCCGTTTTCGTCGTAGTAATTATTTTCTTCGTCATAAAACTTATCTTCTGTATTAATGCTGTGTCTGATATAAGCCAAGTTTGCCATTGTTGAAAAATGGGAGCTTATTTCTTCGTGCTTCTGTATAGCGGAGAACACGTCGTCATTTGACTTTGCATTCTTTATGTTTTGTGTTATTTCATCGTATGTTTTGCCTGTATTTTCGATATCAATACGTTCGTATTTCATTTCGGAAAATTTCATAAAAACACTCCTTTTAGACAATAGTAAATTATATATCAACGAAAATTATATCACGATTTTTATAAAGAATCAACGAATATAAACAGTTTTGCCTAAAAATATAATATAAATACCAAAAATGATTTGACAAAAGGGCGTAAACATTGTAAAATAAAAAGAGCAGAAATGCTTAAAATAGCTAATAAAATTTAATTTTACTTATATTCAGGAGGAACACCGATGGAACAGGCAAGAATTGCAGAATTGCAAAAGAAGGCTACACAGATTAGGCTTGATATTCTCGAAGAAGTTTTTTCTGCTTCTTCAGGACATCCCGGCGGTTCAATGTCAATCGCTGAAGTGCTTACATACTTGTATTTCCAGGAAATGAACATTGACCCCAAAAATCCCAAGTGGGAAGAAAGAGACCGTTTTGTATTGTCAAAAGGACATTGCGCTCCCGGTCTTTACGCTACTCTCGCTGAAAGAGGATTTTTCCCCACAGAAGATTTGAAAACATTCAGAAGAGTTGACAGCTATTTGCAAGGACACCCGGACATGAAGGGCGTACCCGGTGTTGATATGTCATCAGGTTCTTTGGGACTTGGTATTTCAACAGCTTGTGGTATGGCGCTTTCTGCAAAGATATACAACAAAGATTACCGTGTTTATACAGTACTCGGTGACGGCGAAATCGCAGAAGGACAGGTTTGGGAAGCTGCTATGTTTGCTGCGCACTACAAGCTTGACAACCTTTGCGCATTTGTAGACTTCAACGGTCTCCAGATTGACGGCGCTATCACAGACGTTATGAACTCCACACCTATTGATGAAAAGTTCAAGGCTTTCGGTTGGAACGTTGTTGTAATTGACGCTCACGACTTCAACCAGATTGAAAAAGCTGTTGAAGAAGCAAAAGCTACAAAAGGCAGACCTACAATGATTCTCTGCAAGTCAGTTAAGGGCAAGGGTGTTTCCTTTATGGAAAACAATGCCGGCTGGCACGGCAAAGCGCCTAACGCAGAAGAATATGCTAAGGCTGTTGAAGAATTGAAAGCTCAGCTTTAATTCTATCCAAAAAATACGTAATAGGAGTTTATTGATATGGCAGATAAAATTGCAACAAGAGAAGCCTACGGTAACGCGCTTGCCGAACTTGGCGAAAAATATGATTTTGTAGTATTTGATGCAGACCTTGCTGAAGCTACAAAGACAATTATGTTCAAAAAGAAATTCCCCGAAAGACATTTCGACTGCGGTATTGCAGAAGGTAACATGGTATCAGTTGCTGCAGGTGTTGCTGCAACAGGTAAGATTCCTTTTGTAAGCACATTTGCAATGTTCGCTGCAGGTCGTAGCTTTGAACAGATTCGTAACTCAATTGGCTACCCCCACTTGAACGTAAAAATCGGTGCTACACACGGCGGTATTTCTGTTGGCGAAGACGGTGCTACACACCAGTGCAACGAAGACTTTGCAACAATGCGTACTATCCCTGGAATGACAGTTATCTGTCCTGCTGACGCTGTTGAAGCAAAAGCAGTAGTTGAAGCTGCAATCAACCACGACGGTCCTGTTTATATGCGATTCGGCAGATTTGCAGTACCCACACTCTTTGACAAGGATACATACAAGTTTGAAATCGGTAAGGGCATTCAGATGGCAGACGGTAAGGACGTTACTATCGTAGCAAACGGTCTTCTCGTTGAACAGGCACTTATCGCAAAGGATATGCTTGCAGAAGAAGGTATTTCTGCAAGAGTAATCAATATGGCTACAATCAAGCCTATTGACAAGGATATTCTCGTTAAGGCTGCAAAAGAAACAGGTGCTATCGTTACAGCTGAAGAACACAACATTATCGGTGGTCTCGGAAGCGCTGTATGCGAAGTATTGGCAGAAAGCTGCCCCGTTCCTGTAACAAGAGTTGGTGTTCAGGATAAGTTTGGTAAGAGCGGTAAAGTTCCGCCCCTGCTTGAAGAATACGGCTTGACAGCAAAAGATATAGTTGCAAAAGCTAAGGAAGCAATTGCGCTTAAAAAGTAATAAAAATGTATATCCCCTGTACTAACAGGGGATAATACAAAATATATTTTAAAAGAAGGAGAAAATATAATGGCAGTAATCGAGATTACAAAGGCAAATTATGATGAAGAAGTAAAAAACTCTCCCGTTCCTGTATTGCTTGATTTTTGGGCAACTTGGTGCGCTCCTTGCCGTATGGCTTCTCCCATTGTTGATGAAATAGCAGACGAAGTTGAAGGGAAGGCAAAGGTCGGCAAGATTAACGTTGACGAACAGCCTGAACTTGCAAAAGAGTTTGGTATTATGAGTATTCCGACATTTGTAGTTATAAAAAATGGCGAAATCACAACAAGAGAAACGGGCGTAAGACCTAAACAGTTTTTGCTTGAAAAGCTTAACTAAATAAAAAAAGGCTTTGCCCCATGAATATAATCACGGACAAAGCCTATTTTTTCTTTTGGGTTTCAGTTAGTTTCTGCACTGAACGTAGCTGCTTCAGGTTCAGCCTCATTGAGCTTCGCCTCGTAAGCTTCGATAACAGCCTTTTCAAGAGATGCGCGAAAATCAGCATTAATCGGATGTGCGATGTCGCGATATGTTCCGTCTGCGTTTTTTCTGCTGGGCATCACTATGAAGAGTTTGTCTTTAGTGTTAATTACTTTAATGTCGTGAACTGCAAGCTGGTCGTCGAAGGTTACTGACACGATAGCTTTCATAGGACTTTCGTCGAAAACTTTCCTGATTTTGATGTCAGTAATAACCATTCTATCCTCCCTACAATATAGATTAATAAATAATCATCTATCTTATAGTATAACAATAATTTATGAACATACTGTAAACCTTTATGAAAAAGTTGTTTAATATTTTTATAGTGAACACTTACAATTTATCTATAATGCACAAAATATGTACTAATTGTATATATAATATGTAAAAACTAAGAAAGAGAAGCGCAAAAATGATTAACAAAACTAATAGTCTTCTTGAACACGCAAAGTCGGTATTTTTTATAGGAATCGGCGGAATAAGTATGTCAAGTCTTGCGAGTATTACGTTTACTAACGGAATAAAGGTTGGCGGCTCTGATAATACAGACAGCGACGCTGTAAAAAAATTACGTGAAAAGGGAATAGAAGTTTTTATTGGGCATTCTGCTGATAACGTTAAGGGGTATGAAGTTGTCGTATACACTGCAGCTATTGCAGCTGACAACCCTGAACTTGTGTTTGCCCATGAAAACGGAATACCCTGCATAAACAGAGCTGACTATCTCGGAAATCTTATGCTTTCATACAATGACAGAATAGGTGTTGCAGGTATGCACGGAAAGAGCAGTGTTACAGGTATGATTTCTCACTTGTTTATTGAAGCGGACTTGGACCCGACGGTATTAAACGGTGCAAACACCTATGAACTTGGCGGCGGTGCTTACAGAATAGGTAATGGTAAAGGTTTTATTTTTGAAGCCTGTGAATATAAAGATAGTTTTTTGTCATTCTATCCTGAAATGGCAGTTTTGCTTAATCTTGAAATGGACCACGTGGATTATTTCAAGTCGCTTCAGCAGATAAAAGATTCTTTTGAGAAATACGCAAATAAGGCAAAGACAGTTATCGCTTACGGTAATGATGAAAACTTAATGGATGCACTTAAAAACTGCACGTCGAAGATTGTAAAATACGGCAAGAATGACATGTCTTTCGATTTTTGCGCTTTCGATATAGGCGAAAACGAACTCGGTTACAACGTATTCAAAATTGCTCGTAGTGGCGAATATCTTTGTGACGTTGAGTTGTCTGTTCCCGGTGAGCATAATGTTGTAAATGCGACAGCGGCTATCGCTGTTGCTGTTCTGAACGGTATAGATGTAGACTTTGCTGCAAAGAGTATGAAGACTTTCAAGGGTGTTAATCGCCGTGCAGAATACAAGGGCGAGAAAAATGGAGTTATCATTTTTGACGACTACGCGCACCACCCTTCAGAAATTGAGTCTTCTCTTAAGGGTATGAAAAAACTGTGTAAGGGTAAATTGTGGTGTATATATCAACCACATACTTATTCAAGAACAGCAGGGCTTTTTGAAGAATTCTGCAATTGCTTCGGTAATGCCGACAGGCTTATTTTTGCTGAAATATACGCGGCAAGAGAGAAGAACACTTTCGGCATATCTTCAAAAGATTTGGCTGACAGAATTGACGGAGCTTTATTCTTTGATAACTTTGAAGATATTGCTGAATACGTAGAAAAGAATGCCCAAAAAGGCGACTTGGTTGTAACTATGGGCGCCGGAGACATTTTCAAAGTACACAGAATGCTTTTAGATTAATAAAAAATCCCTTTCCTAACACGGAAAGGGAAGATGATATTCCAAAAAAGTATCAAAAGTTTTTGTAGAGCAGACGGTTATAATATAGCCGTCTGTTTTTTTATGTGTGTATATATATTTTTCATTCTGACTGTCATCAAAAAAGCCTTTGCCTGTTAATTTTCCTTTAGCTTCTTTTTTTGTCCATTCAAGCGTATTTTCGGCAAATCTTTTTTGCATTTTTGGCGAGAAGGGTTTTTCTTTTTCTATGTCAATTCCGACAGGCGTATCGCTTATTACACAAACGGCATAATCGCCTGAGTGAGAAAGACTGAAATAAAAGGGATTATTTTCTACAAATGGTTTGCCGTTATCTTCTGTTTTGAAAATAAGCTCGTCAAAACAAAAAGGAGTACAATCTTCAATGGCAAAACGTAAAAGTGCGCCGACACCAACAGAAAGGGCTTTGTCTTCATGCTTTTTTAGCTTGTCTGCTTTTTGCTGTCTGTATTTGCCTATCGTGTCGTAGTAATAGTTATATACGTCAGTTTTAAGCAATGGGGTAATATTGGCAATATAAACTTTGTTCATTTTCTCACCGCCTGTGTTGATTTTAGCATTAAAATATAGCTATGTCAACGATTGCTATTGATTTTATGCAGTTCAAAGTATATAATTAAGGTATTGGGAGAGTGAACATTATGATAGATAGAATAGAAAAAGGGAAAAAAATAAGAAAAATGACCCATTTTATGACGCGCGCGGCTATTGTTGCGGCTCTTTATACGGCAGTAACGCTTGTGGTGTATCCGTTCTCATTCGGAGCTCTGCAGGTCAGGATTTCGGAAGCTTTGACAATACTTCCTTTTTATATGCCCGAAGCGGTAGTGGGGCTTTTTATCGGTTGTATTATATCTAATTTATTCAGCACTAATATAATTATACTTGATGTGATTTTTGGCAGTATAGCTACTCTTTTGGCGGCTATTCTTACATATTTTTGCAGTAAGCTCGGCAAAAAGGGCAAGTGGTTAGCACCCCTGCCACCCGTAATACTTAATGCAGTAATTATCGGTCTTGTACTTGCTTTGTCAACAACTTCAGTGGGCGAAGGTTCATTCTATACTATGTTTTTATATAACGCTCTTACAGTTGGCGCAGGGCAGCTTGTTGCTTGCTACGGACTTGGAATTCCGCTTTCATATATACTTGACAAAATAAAAGAGAGAATAAAGGTAAACTGATGTTAATATACAAAAACAGCCGAATCGATGCCTGTTTTAATTTGGCGGCAGAGCAATATTTGCTTGATAAAAAGCTTGGCGAAATATTTATGCTTTGGAGAAATAGTAACTCTGTAATTATTGGAAAAAACCAGAACGCATATTCCGAGCTTGACGTAGGATACGTAAACGAAAATAAAATAAATGTTGTAAGAAGACTGACAGGCGGTGGAGCGGTTTTTCACGATATCGGTAATATCAATTTTACTTTTATTGTACCGAGTGAAGAAAATGCAACCCTTGATTTTGCAAGGTTTACACAGCCTATTATTGAAGCTATAAAGTCGCTAGGGGCTGAAGACGTATGTCTTTCGGGCAGAAACGATATACTTATAAATGGTTCAAAAATCTCGGGAAATGCTCAGACTTTGTATAACGGAAAAACTTTGCATCACGGTACGCTTCTTTATGATTCAGACCTTTCTATGCTTGTTGGGGCTTTGAAAGTAGACGAAGAAAAGATTAAGTCAAAGGGCATAAAAAGCGTACGAAACAGGGTTACAAATATCAAAGATTTTATCAAGAATAAAATGTCCACGGAAGAATTTATGGACTATCTTGAAAAATATATTGTAGAACACACAGATGCAGAAATTGTTGAATTTAGTGACGAAGATATAGCGAATATACAAAAACTTTCTGATGAAAAATATTCAACTTGGGAATGGAACTTTGGAAAATCAAAAGAGTTTGTTGCTGAGAAGAAAAAGAGATTTGACTTCGGAACTGTATGTGTTAATCTGACTGCAGAACACGGAGTGATAAAGGATATAAAAATCTACGGTGACTTTTTCGGCTCAGGGGATATTTCGCAAATTGAAAAATTACTGAATGGCGTAATATTAAACGAAGAAGCTATCAAAGATAAGCTTGTTGGTATACAGATTGAAGATTATATAATGGGTATGACTCATTCAGATTTGGCAAAACTCATTATTTCATAAAAAAGGGGGATTTGACAATGAAATACGGACAGTATGAAGTGTTAGCCGAATTTTATGACGGACTTAATCCTGACGTTGACTATGAAAAATGGGCGAATTTTATTGAAGAAATATTTAAGAAATACGGCGAAATTGAAACGAAAATAGTGCTTGACCTTGCCTGTGGTACGGGCAGTATGTCTGTTGAACTTGCGAAAAAGGGGTATGAAGTTATAGGTGTTGACCTTTCGGCTGATATGCTTATGGAAGCTCAGCAAAAGTCCTTTGAACAAGGGCAGAGCATATTGTTTTTGAATCAGGATATGTGCGACATTGACCTTTACGGAACTGTTGACGCCTGTGTTTGTTGCCTTGATAGCTTGAATTATCTTACCAATATAGAGAAAGTCAAAAAGTGTCTATCTTTAGTCAACAATTTTATGAATGACAGTGGGCTGTTTGTTTTTGACGTGAATACACCGCATAAGTTTAGAAACACATACGGAAATAACGCATACATTCTTGAAAACGAGTCGGTGCTTTGCGCATGGCAGAACAGTTTTGACGAAGACAGCGGCGAATGTAATTTTGACCTTTCGTTCTTTGTGGAAAATGAAGACGGACTTTATGAACGCTTTGACGAAAGCCAGAAAGAAAGAATGTATACTGACGAAGAAATAAGAAGTGTACTCAAAGAATGTTCGTTTGACGTTGTTGGGGTATATTCTGACTATAATTTCACAGAACAGAAAGATACAGACGAGCGTTGGTACTACGTTTGCAGAGCAAAAAATAATAATAAAATATAAAAAGGCAGATATTTAATCTGCCTTTTTTGTTATATATTCAAGTTCAATATATTTGTGTGTTTGCCCAAATAAATTATATTCCGTATATTTGCCGTTTTCAGAAAATCCTAATTTTTTATAACACTCAAAGGCTGAAACGTTATTATCAAACACGGATAAAGTAATAACCTTTGCACCAAACTTTTGCTTTGCATAGTCAATGGCTGACAAAAGCATAGACTTGCCATAACCCTTGCCGCGAATGGAGCTGTCAATAATTATAAGTCCGAATTTATACTTATCTTGTCCTAAGTTCTGCATAAACAAGTGGCCTATTACACTGTTTCCGTCTTGTGCGACAAGACCTGATAATTCGCCTGTTTTATAAATATTATTAAATTCTTCAGCAGTGAGCGGATAATTTTTAAACCTGTCAGCACACCAAAGACGGAAGGCTTTTTCGTTCGGTATCCAACTTGCTATTGTTTCTGCATCTTTGTTTTCGTATGGTCTGAAAGTAATCATAAAACACCTTTTAATAATGAATATATCCCCAAGAATAACTTGGGGATATTAAATTTTGTCAATCTGTAAAGACACCGTCTTTTTTAGCCAAATCCCAGTTTACGTTCAATACCTTTATGGTTTTGACTTTGCTTACCTTGGCAGACTTCTGATAGATATATCCGTCTTCCATAAGCTTACGTAATGCTTTTGTAACGTATCCTTTGTCGATTTTGTTCTTTCTTGAAACAGCTTCGACTGTTGCCCAGAACGTAGGATAACTTCTTTTTCCCTTTTTGTTTTTGTTGTTCTTTTCTGTAAGGGGTTTAAGACTAGATAGAATAGCTTTGTAACAGCTGAATAACTCTTCATCTCTTCCGGGAAGCTCAAAACTATAAGAAGCACAGTTTTTGAGCTGAGTGCTCATAGCATCTTTTACACCGTAAACAATAACTTCTTTTTTGCGTCTTGTAACAAGAAAGCTGACGGCTGAAGAAAAATGACCGTCGCCCGAGAAAATAATAAACGTATCAATGTTGTGCGATTCAACGGCTTTTTGATAAATGTGGTCAAGCATAATAAAATCAGTAAAGTCTTTTTTGTGATGCGCTGACGCGTTTTGTGTTTCAATAATAGTGCTTGACACTTCTCTGATTTTGGGAATTTCAAGTCTGATTGCCGTATTTGAAAAATCTGCAAAAAAGATAATATCTTTTACATCGTATTTAGCCGATATCTCATTAAACCATGCCTTTATATCAGGCTTCTGGTGGTGTAACTTTTCAAGTGAGATGTACCAATGTTCGTAGTCAACAAAAGCAATTGCGTGTGGTTTTCTGTGGCTTGATTGACGCTTAAATAAATTAAACATCAGAAAGTTCTTTACTCTCCTTTCTTTAATATTACTACTCAATAATTATACAACATTGGAGAAAAATAATCAAGTGCTTTGCTTTATTTGAAAAATAGGTTGTATTAGGTGGGGATAATATGGTATAATGTATGTAATAAACGGCATAAGCCGAAAGGAATTTGTTATGAAAAAATTGCTTGTCATTGACGGAAACAGTATACTTAACCGTGCTTTCTACGGAATACGTCCATTAACAACAAAGAATGGACTGCATACAAACGCAATATACGGTTTTGTAAATATTTTGCTCAAAAATTTGCAGAGCCTTACCCCTGATTACGCGGCAGTAGCGTTTGATTTGAAAGCGCCTACATTCAGACACAAGGAGTATTCTGAATACAAAGCGGGCAGACACGCGACTCCCGAAGAACTTTTGATGCAGTTTCCCTATGCGAAAGAAGTTGCAAGAGCGTTAGGTTTTATCGTTCTTGAAAAAGAAGGGTATGAAGCCGACGACATACTCGGCACTCTTGCAAGAATGGGCGAAGAAAACGGTGTAGAATCGTTTGTTCTTACGGGTGACCGTGACTCGTTACAGCTTATTTCCGATACTACAAAAGTATTACTTGCAGGCAATCAGGATACCGTAGTTTTTGACAGGCAGAAGTTTTTTGAAAAATATACAATACAGCCCGAGCAGTTTGTAGATTTGAAAGCGCTTATGGGCGACTCGTCCGACAATATCCCCGGTGTTGCGGGGGTAGGGGAGAAGACTGCAATCAAGCTTATTTCAACAGAAGGCAGCTTAGAAAATCTTTATAATGGTATTGAAGAAAAGGATATTTCAGCTTCTCTAAAACAAAAGCTGATTACTTCAAAAGATAACGCATTCCTTTCGCAGTTTTTAGCAAGGATTGAAAAAAACGTTCCACTTGAGTGCGGACTTGAATGTATAGAATATTGTGGTTTTATAAATGACAAGCTGACTGACCTTTTTACAGAGCTTGAGTTTTATAACTTTATAAAAAGACTTGAACTTACAAAAGAAACAGAAAGTATCGAATACGAAAAAGTAAGTGATTTGTCGACTTTAGATAAGTCAAAAGAATATTCAGTTCATATAGATAATGGCATGGCCTATATCTATTCAGAAAACTTGGCTGTATGTATTGAGCATGAAAAAGCTTATGACTTTTTCTGCAGTGATGAATATAAGAAAATTGTTTTTGACAGCAAGAAATATTATAAATATTTTGCTGAAAACGGCAGACAAATCAAGGGTATTATATTTGACGTAATGCTTGGCGCTTACCTTGCAGATTCAAATATGGGTAAGTATGATATTGAGCATCTCACGTCATCATACCTGAATTCAATTTTTGAAGCAGGTAAGACTGATTTTGCAAAGACTGTTTGTGAGCTTTATAAAGTAATTGACGGTATTATTACAGAAGCTAATATGAAGACTTTGCTTATTGATATTGAACTTCCCCTTGCATATACTCTTGCTAATATGGAAATGCGCGGTTTCAGAATTGAAAGAATGGGACTTAAGCAATACGGCGAATTGCTCGGCAAAATGGCTGATGAATTAACCGACAGAATTTATTTTGCCGCAGGGGTTGAGTTTAACATTAATTCTCCCAAACAGCTTGGCGAAATATTGTTTGAAAAGTTAGGACTTCCTGCCGCAAAGAAGACGAAGACAGGTTATTCCACAAGTGCTGACGTGCTTGAAAAACTCCGTCCTTTTGCGCCCATTGTTGATGATATTCTTGAATATAGACAGGTAATGAAACTAAAAAGCACGTACGTTGACGGACTTCTGAACGTTGCCGACAGCTTTGGAAAAGTGCATACGACGTTTAATCAGACAGGTACGGCAACAGGCAGACTTTCATCAACTGAGCCTAATTTGCAGAATATTCCCGTCAGACAGGAAATGGGTAGGGAACTGCGTAAATTCTTTATCCCTGAGAGTGATGATTACGTGCTTGTAGACGCCGACTATTCGCAGATTGAATTACGTTTGCTTTCGCATATTTCGGGCGACGAAACGATGATTAATGCGTTTATTGACGGTATAGATATTCATACAGTTACAGCTTCACAGGTGTTCAATACGCCTATTGAATACGT
>JAZRPI010000104.1:0-5437 GCA_045649165.1 Eubacteriales bacterium
TACGGTCCTGTTTCAAAGCTTATCAATGTAAACAGAAAATACACAGTAGCCGTTGAAACTGCATTAGGCGGCAACTTACAGAACATCGTTGTTAAAGACGAAGACTCTGCAAAGAAGGCTATTGCCCTTCTCAAAGAGAAAAATGCGGGTAGAGCAACCTTCTATCCCCTTACTTCAATTCAGGTACAGAAGCTCAATATTGATATAAACACCCTTTCTTCAATGCAAGGTTATATCGGTGTTGCAAGCGACCTTACCGAATGTGAAGACAAATTCAGAATTATCAGCGAATATCTGCTTGGCAGAACTGTCGTATTTGATTCTATTGACAATGCAAGTTTGGCTGCTAAAAAGCTTAACTACAAAGTCAGAATCGTTACTCTTGACGGTCAGCTTATAAATGCAGGCGGTTCGTATACCGGCGGTTCTTCAAAGAAAGACAGCGGTATGCTTACACGTACTTCCGAAATTGAAAAACTCAACAAGGAATGTATTACTCTTCAGAAAGACGCTGACAAACTCAAATCTGAACTTGACAACGTTGCAAAAGAAAAAGAAAAGGCAATCAAGACAAGAGATTCACATAACGGTAACGTATCTCTGCTCACTTCTCTGCTTAATGCTGAAAACACACAGTACGAAGTGTTGAAATCGCAGATAGCTGCCGATGAAAAATCTTTGGAATCTCTCAATGCCGAACTTGAAAGACTTGAAAAGGCAGACGACTTCTTCCGCGAAAAGAAACAGTCTATTGAAAAAGAAATTACAGACATCAATCTTCTCATTGACGCGGGCAGAAATGAATATAATAAGCAAAAGAATTCTATTGCAGAAAAGAATGCATCTGTTGAAGAACTTCGTCAGAGAAACAGCGACTCTGTCGTACGTCTTACGGAAGACAGAAAAGACGCAGAAAACTTGCAGAAAACTGTTGAACAGACAGAAATGCTCGTTTCTACTCTTGACGAAAGAATTACTCTTGGCGTGAGTGAACTTGAAACTTTGAACGAAAAGAAGTCAAGAACAAGAGAAAGATTTGAAAACACACAAAAAGAACTTGAAGAAATCGCAAAGGTTATTGCTGTTCTTGAAAAAGAAAAGGGAGACTATTCCGAAAAGAATGACGAATACGAAAAGAAGATTAACGACCTTCGCGTAAAAATCAAGGAAAAAACAAACACAAGAGAACTTGTATTCCGTGCTTATACAAAACTTGAAGGTCTTTGCCAACAGCTTAAGAATGACCTTGACAAATCAAGTGAACGTATCTGGGACGAATACGAACTTACATACAGCAGTGCAACAGAACTTGAATTACCCGAAGTTACTCAAGAAAACAGAGCGGAAATATTCCGTCAGTTGACTGAATACAAGGGCAAACTCAAAGAACTCGGCCACGTTAACGTAAGCGCTATTGACGAATACAAAGAAGTCAAGGAAAGATATGACTTTATGCACAGTCAGATTACCGACCTTGAAAATGCTGAAAAGCAGCTTACTGATATCATTGTCAAACTCGAAGTCGAAATGCGTGAGAAATTCTCACAGACAATGAAAGACGTCAATATGCACTTCAAGAACGTATTCCGCGAACTTTTTGGCGGTGGTACAGCAGAACTTGTTCTTACTAACCCCGAAGACGTTCTTACAAGTGGTATTGACATTAACGTTGCTCCCCCCGGAAAGATTATCAAGAACCTTGTTTCCCTTTCGGGTGGCGAACAGGCATTCGTTGCTATCGCTCTCTTCTTTGCTATACTTAAGGTTAATCCTACACCTTTCTGTATATTTGACGAAATTGAATCAGCTCTTGATGAAGTTAACGTTGTCAGATTTGCAGAATATGCAAAGAAATACTCAGACGCTACACAGTTTATTATGATTACACACCGCAGGGGTACTATGGAATCTGCTGATACACTTTACGGTGTTACAATGTACGAAAAAGGTATTTCAAAGGTACTTACAGTTAACGTACGTGACATTGAAGATAAACTCGGCGTTAAACTTGAATAGTTTTAAACAAAAACTTTACGAAAGGTCAGTAATATGTCATTTTTTGATAAATTGAAGTCAGGACTTTCCAAAACAAAGACGACTATATTCGGTCAGGTTGACAATCTTTTCAAGGCTTTTGTCAAAGTAGACGAAGATTTACTTGAAGAGCTTGAAGAACTTTTGATTACAGCAGACGTAGGCTTTGAATCTACTGAAGAAATCATTGATAGACTCAGAGAAAAAATTAAAGACGAACGTTTGTCAGACCCCGAAGAAACAAGACAGGCACTTATAGAAATACTCAAAGGAATGATAGGCGAAAGTCAAGGTCTTAACCTTTCAACTACTCCGTCCGTTATTCTCGTTATAGGTGTTAACGGTGTTGGAAAAACAACTTCAATAGCAAAAATTGCGCACAACCTTATACAAGATGGCAAAAAGGTTGTACTTGCCGCGGCTGACACGTTCAGAGCCGCTGCTATTGACCAACTTCAGATATGGGCAGACAGGGCTGGTGCTGATTTGATTAAAAACAGCGAAGGTTCTGACCCTGCAGCTGTCGTATTTGACGCTGTATCTGCCGCAAAAAGCAGAAAGGCTGACGTATTAATTGTTGATACGGCAGGCAGACTCCACAATAAGAAAAACCTTATGGACGAACTTGCAAAAATCAACAGAGTTATCAGCCGCGAACTCCCCGATGCTTCAAGAGAAACATTGCTCGTTCTCGACTCAACAACAGGTCAGAATGCAGTAAGACAGGCAAAGGAATTCAAAAACTCTGCTGAAATAACAGGACTTGTACTTACAAAGCTTGACGGAACTGCAAAAGGCGGTATCGTGTTCTCTATCAAGAACGAACTTGATATCCCCGTAAAATATATCGGTGTTGGCGAGAAGATTGACGACTTACAGCCCTTCAACTCTGATGAGTTTGTAAAAGCTTTGTTTGATTAAATTTTACAGTTGGTGAAAATTATGGAACTCGTTTTGGCATCAAGAAACAAGAAAAAGATTGCAGAATTACAGGCAATGCTTTCAGAAAGTTCAACTCTTGATATAAAAATACTTTCGCTTGACGACATCGGCGTTTTTGAAGATATTGAAGAAAACGGCGAAACATTTGAAGATAATGCAAGAATAAAAGCAACTGCTGGCGCACAAAAAGGCTATATCACAATAGCTGACGATTCAGGTCTTTGCGTTGATGCTTTAGGTGGACTGCCAGGCGTACATTCAGCAAGATTTTCAGGCGGCGGAGATAATGAAAACAACAAACTTCTTATAGAAAAACTTAAAGGACTTCCCACAGAAAAAAGGGGAGCTAAGTTTGTAACAAACGTAGTTTGTATTTTCCCTGAACAAAATGACGAAATTGTAACAAAAGGCGAAGTAGCAGGATATATATCCGAAGAACCCGCAGGAACAAACGGCTTTGGATACGACCCATACTTCTTCTATCCGCCTTTCAACAAAAACTTTGCTCAGCTTTCTGCTGAAGAAAAGAATTCTATCAGCCACCGCGGTCAAGCTATGAAAGCTTTTGTTGCAGAACTTGAAAAAAAGGTTAAACAGTATAACTTATAATCAAAACAAAAAGGAAATAGAAAATGCTTAATTCAAAACAAAGAGCTTATTTAAGAAGCCTTGCCGTTCATGTTGATACTATTTTTCAGATAGGCAAAGGCGGTATAAATGAAAATATGACAGAACAAATTTCAAACGCTCTTGAAGCGCGCGAGCTTATAAAACTCCGTGTTCTTGACAATTCAGGTTATTCATCAAGAGAAGCCGCAGAAGAAATTGCAGAAATTGTAGGCGCTGACGTAGTTCAGACAGTAGGCACACGTTTTGTTCTCTATCGTGAATCTAAGAAACACAAGAAAATTGAGTTAGTAAAATGAGTGATTTAAAAATCGGCATATACGGCGGCACTTTTGCCCCCGTTCATATAGGTCATATAAGGTCTGCTTTCGCGTTTTTAACCGCTTGTCAGCTTGACAGACTGTTTATAATGCCTAACTTCATTCCGCCCCACAAGACTATTAGTCAGGGCGACGACCCGCAGATGCGTCTTCAGATGCTTAAAATAGCATTTGCTGACCTTCCCTTTTATGATGACAAAATAATAATATCCGACTTTGAACTCCGTAATGCTGAAACAAGCTATACTTATAAGACGCTTGAACATTTCAAATGGATTTCAAAAGACCTTACTCTACTGTGTGGCACGGATAATTTCCTTACTCTTGAAAAGTGGAGAAATTTTGAAAAAGTTTTTGAACTTGCAAAAATAGCGCATATAGTAAGACCTAATTCCCTTGACGAATCGGAAATGATTAGTCAGACGAAAGAGCGCTACATTGAAAAATACGGCGCAAAAATTATTGACGTACCTATGGCGCCCATTGATATTTCATCAACTGAGCTCCGCGAAAAGATAATACTCGGCGAAGATACATCAATGTACATTCCACACAACGTTCGAATGTATATTGACAAATACAATATTTATCGGTGAACAAAATGGTAAATTTACGTCTCAGAATCAAAAAGTATATGTCTGAATACAGATATTTGCATACTCTTTCGGTTGCAGAAGAATGTAAGTCTTTGGCGTCAATTTTTGAAGTTGAAGAAGAAAAACTTGTTATATCAGCCTTGTTGCACGATATAACGAAGGATATGAGCATTGACGAACAGCTGAAACTGTGCGCTTCTTCCGGAGTAACTTTAGATAAAGACACCCTAAATTCACCAAAAACCATGCACTCGTTTACAGCACCTTTGCTTATAAAAAAAGACTTCCCCGAATATGCAGACGATTGCATACTTAATGCTGTAAGATACCACACGACAGGCAGAGCAGATATGACATTATATGAAAAATTGCTCTATCTTGCAGATTACATCGAACCTACAAGAAAATTTGCGGACTGCATAAAGCTTCGTGAATTCTTTTACACAGAAACTCTCGATAAAAACAAAAGACTTGATGAAACTATACTAAAGTCTTTGAATTATACAATTTCAGATTTACTTAACAGTAATTCTCCAATACACAAAGAAACGATAAACGCTTATAATTTTCTTTTGACACATTCAGGAGATTAATTATGGATAACAATAACACAGAAAAAACTAAGTCTAACAAAAGGTTAAAAAAACGCTATATAATTCTCGGCGTTGTTCTTTTGCTTTTGATATCAGTCGTTGGTTTTGTAGTGTATTCAGTCGGTTTTCATACACCAGACACAGATGTAAACGAACCACCACCGTTTGCTACTGACGGAATGTTTCAAAACAACGATACGACTGCTCCGCAAATAGAAAACCTTGGACCTGCTGAAAACGTTGATAAAATTACAATGCAAACAGAAACACAAAAACCTGTTGAAACTCAACCTGCACCAGTAAGGTCTAATCAAAAAATTTATAA
>JAZRPI010000105.1:0-10583 GCA_045649165.1 Eubacteriales bacterium
GTTGTTACAGGTGCTATGGAATATCCGGAAGAACTTGTAAAATCAATGAAAGAAAAAAACTTCTTTGTTGACGCAATTAATGCTCTTGATTTGGCAGAGCAGGCAGGTTCATCTAAGGCTGTTAACCTTGTTCTTATGGGAAGACTTTCAAAGTACTTTGATTTTACTCAGGAAGAATGGCTCGAAGCTATTGAAAAGAGTGTTCCTGCAAAATTCCTTGAAATGAACAAAAAGGCGTTTGCTCTTGGCGTTAACGCATAAAAGAAGGTGCAATTAATATGGAAAAATACTACCAGCCGGAAATCGAAACAGCTGACCGCGAGACGATGAAGGCTTTGCAGAGTGAAAGACTTATCAAAACTGTAAAAAGAGTTTATGAAAACGTTGAACACTATCGCAAGAAAATGGACGAAATGGGCGTAAGACCCGAAGATATAAAAAATATAGACGACCTTTACAAGCTTCCTTTCAGCTACAAACAGGACTTGCGCGATACATACCCCTACGGTATGTTTGCAGTACCTATGAAAGACGTTGTCAGACTTCACGCGTCAAGCGGTACGACAGGCAAGCAGATTGTTGTTGGCTATACGCAGAACGATATGGATTTGTGGGCTGACTGCTGTGCAAGAGCTTTTACTGCGGCAGGCTGTACAGATGAAGATAAGGTACATGTTTCATACGGTTACGGATTGTTTACAGGCGGTCTCGGTGCTGACGGTGGCGCAAGAAGACTTGGCGCTACTGCAATTCCCGTATCAAGCGGTAACACACAGAGACAGATTACAATTCTCAAAGACTTCGGCTCAACTATTCTTTGCTGTACACCTTCTTATGCTTTACATATTGCAGAAACTATGCAGGCTATGGGTGTTACAAAGGACGATATCTCGCTTAAAGCAGGTGTGTTCGGTGCTGAGCCTTGGACAAACGAAATGCGTCAGCAGATTGAAGAAATGCTTGGAATCAAAGCTTTTGATATATATGGACTGACCGAAATTATCGGCCCCGGTGTTGGTTTTGAATGTCATGAACAGACAGGTATGCATATAAACGAAGACCACTTTGTTGTTGAAGTTATTGACCCTGATACAGGGGAAGTATTGCCTGACGGAACACAGGGCGAACTCGTATTCAGCTGTATTACAAAGGAAGCGTTCCCAATACTTCGTTACAGAACAAGAGATATCGGTGTTATAACAAGAGAAAAATGCTCTTGCGGAAGAACACTTGTTAAGATGACAAAGCCCCGCGGAAGAACTGATGATATGCTTATTATCAGGGGTGTTAACGTATTCCCGTCACAGATTGAAACTGTACTTATTGAAAAGGGATATACTGCTAACTACCAGATTGTTGTTGACAGAGAAAAGAACTTTGACAGCATTGAAGTTAGAGTAGAACTCAGCAACGAAACCTTCCACGATACAGTAAAAGGACTTGACAAACAGGCGAAAGAACTTGCAGAAGCAATCAAGGTTATTCTCGGTGTTAATGCGAAGGTTATCTTGATGGAACCCAATTCTTTGCCGCGTTCAGAAGGTAAAGCTGTTCGTGTTATTGACAAGCGTAAGCTTTTGGACTAAAATACTAAGAAGGAGTAAATATTATGGTAAAGCAATTATCTGTTTTTATTCAGAATAAATCGGGCAAGATTGCATCCGTTACACGTACACTTTACGAAAACGGAATTGATATCCGCGCTCTCTCGGTTGCCGATACAACCGATTTCGGTATTTTGCGTATGCTTGTAAGCGATGTTAACAAGGCTAAGGAAGCTTTGGCGAAGGAAAACTGTATCGTCAGCATAAACGAAGTTGACGTTGTTGCAGTTCCTGACAAGCCGGGCGGCCTTGCAGAAGTGTTGCAGAAACTTTCGGATGCAAAAATTGATATTGAATATATGTACTCTTTGATTGACCGTGGAACAAGCGATGCTTATATGGTATTCCGTCTTGCTGACGATGCTAATATGCTTGACGTACTTGAAGCAAACGGACTGACAACAGTTCCCGGAAGTGTACTCGGACTTAACTGATTTTGAATTGAGGTGTTTTATAAAATGCAGGAAATGAGCAGAAAAACTAAGCATTTTACTGATTCCGTTATAAGACGTATGACGAGAATTGCGATTGCAAACAATGCAATCAACTTGGCGCAGGGCTTTCCGGACTTTGACCCGCCGAAAGCATTGACAGACAGACTTGATGAAATAAGCCAGCTCGGCCCCCACCAGTATCCTATTACTATGGGTGCGCCTAACTTCAGACGTGCATTGGCACAAAAGTGCGGACGTTTTATGGGAAGAACAATTGACCCTGAAACAGAAGTAGTTGTTACTATCGGCTCAACAGAAGCTATGGTTGACACACTTTTCGCTATTACAAACCCCGGGGACAAAATTATTATGTTCTCGCCTTATTTTGAAAACTACCGTGCGCAGACGTTGCTTGTTGACTGCGAACCCATATTCGTGCCCCTTATTCCCCCTGCATTCAACTACGATGCAAACGTACTTGAAGATGCATTCAAACAGGGAGCAAAGGCTATTTTGATTTGTAACCCTTCTAACCCCAGCGGTAAGGTGTTTACAGAAGCTGAACTTAAGCAGATTGCAGACCTTGCAATTAAGTATGATACATACGTAATTATGGACGAAGTTTACGAACATATCATTTACGAAGGTCATAAGCATACATATATGGCAACCCTTCCCGGTATGTGGGAAAGAACAATTTCTTGCAGCAGCTTGTCAAAGACATATTCAATCACAGGTTGGAGACTTGGCTATGCGATTGCTCCCCAGCATATTATGGAAAGAATTAAGCAGTACCACGATTTTAATACTGTTGGTGCGCCGTCGCCCCTTATGGAAGCGGCAGTTGTAGGTCTTGAAATGCCCGACAGCTATTACGAAGAATTCGGTCAGCATTATGCTCACATGAAGAAAATCTTTACAGAAGGGCTTGACAGACTCGGCATTGAATATTCTGACCCGCAGGGAACATACTTTGTACTTGCAAACATCGGTCAGTTCATGAAAAAGGGACAGACTGACGTTGAATTCTGTGAAGAACTTGCGGCTAAGGTAGGCGTTGCAGCCGTTCCCGGTACTTCATTCTTTATGGAAGACGTAAGAGATATCGTAAGACTTCACTATGCGAAGAAAGACGAAACACTCTACGAAGCGCTTGAAAGACTTGCTACAATCAAGCAGAAATTAGGCTAAATAATAAAAGAGTGTAGGACTTAGTCCAACACTCTTTTTGTTTTTTGTGTTTTTATTTTGCGATAAATCTGTATACCTTTGTTTCGAAGTCGCCCTTAGGCATTTCTTCGTAGATACCAAAGTTCATCCAAGATGAACCTTTCATTGTCATACCAAGTTCTGCAACTTCGTATACTGTTTCTTCATCAAGACCGACGGGGAATATTCTTTCTTCGGGTTCGCCGTAGTTTTCAAGCATTCTCATCATAGTAAGTCTTGCTTTTTTCTTATCGGGAGAAACAACGTTAATTGCAAAGTAGTTTGAGCTACCGAAAGGAGCGTTGAGTCTGTATACGTCGCCGTCAAAGATTAAGTCTTCGTCTTCTTTATATCTTGCAACCTGACTTGGAATTTCTGCAAGTTCTTCGTCTGTCATCTTTGTTGTGTCAAGTTCATATCCTGTCGCACCCATCTGAGCCATATCTGCTCTTGCGTGGAGTGGTGTAAGGTGCTTTGCTCGTCTGTTGGGAGACTCTGTAACGTGACAGCTCATAGCAGAGAAGGGATAGCAGTATGAAGTACCGTACTGAATCTTCGCTCTTGCGGGAGCGTCTGTTTGGTCACTTGTCCAAATCTGTGGGAAGTAGTAGAGAACACCCGCATCAAAACGTGAACCGCCACTCGCACAACCTTCGAAAATAATATCGGGGTTAGCGTTTACTATTCTGTCAAACAAGTCGTAAAGACCTAAAATCTGTCTGTGATAAGTTTCTTTCTGTCTGTCTTTAGGCAGAGCCAAAGAATAACCTTCTGCAAGGTCGCGGTTACAGTCCCACTTAACGTAGTCAATTTCGTTTTCTCTTATGATTTTGTTGATAGTATCTGCAATATATTCTCTTACTTCAACTCTTGTCAAGTCAAGCATCATCTGACTTCTTGCTTCAACAGGTTTTTCGTCGGGAGTCTGCATTGCCCAGTCGGGATGAGCTCTGAACAAATCACTGTCGCGGCTAATCATTTCAGGTTCAAACCAAAGTCCGAATTTCATACCCTTTGAATGTGTGAAATCGATAAGGTCTTTGAGAGTACCTTCAAGCTTTGTTTCATTTACGAACCAGTCGCCAAGACCTGAAGTTTCGTCTTCTCTTATACCAAACCAACCGTCGTCAAGAACGAATGTATCAATGCCTGTACCTGCAACTTTTTCAACAATTGCACGGAGTTTATCCATAGTAAAGTTAAATCTTGTTGCTTCCCAGTTGTTGATAACAATAGGACGGGGCTTTCTTACAAATCTTTCAGGAATAAGGTGGTTACGGTAAATGTTATGGAACTGCTGACTCATACCGGAATAACCCTTGTCTGAGAAAGTGAGTACAACTTCGGGTGTCTGGAATTCTTCACTCGGTTCAAGCTTCCAAGAAAAATCAAAGTCAGAAAGACCGCCTGTAACACGGAGAAGACCCATAGGTGTTCTGTCTGCTGTAATAGCGTAAGAACCTGAATAAATAATATTTATACCGTATGCAATACCTGTATTTTCTGTCGTATCAGTCTTGCCGATTGCCATAAAGGGATTGACTGAAGCTGATGAAATACCCCTTTTTGAGTCAATGGTAAATATACCCCTGTCAAGACTTGTCTTATGTACGTGAGCTTCTGCACCCGATGCGCCTGCAAGGTAGGTCGCATTCCAATCACGGTTGGGAAGTGAGAATGTAAAGCTGTAAGCACGGTTAACTCTTATATCTTCATCACTTTCGTTGACAATTTTCATGCTTCTTGCGATTACGGAAGTGTCTTCGTAAACTGTGTAATAAAGAATAACCTTTGCGCCCTTAGCTTTCATAGTCAGTGCAAGTGTTTCATCGCCCGTTCTGAGAGAAGGGAGTCCCGAAAGCTCAGGTTTTTCTTTCAGTATTTCATAGCTTTCGTATACAAGGTCACTTCTTCTGCTTCCGTTTGCATATTCAAGAATAAGTGACGGTTCATAGTAATCGCCTGCATAGGGAGTTTCTATTTCTTTCGGAATAACCGTTACGTCATATTTGTTTTGTTCTTCGTCGCGGTAGAATACTGCGTGAGCACGTCCCCTTTCAGAATACGTACCGAAAGCAAGGTCACGTCCTACTCTTTTTCCAAAGTAAAGGTGTTCAAGCAAACCTACCTTGTTGATACCGAAAGCATACGTAATATTTTTGCTTTCAAGGTAGAAAATCTTGCTTTGTTCGTCAAAATAAATTCCCATAAATACTGTCCTTTCATATATATGAGTTTATAAAAATCATAATATAATTCATTTAAAGCATATTTTTCTCATTATAACATATAACATACATATTTTCAAGCGTAAAAAGGGGTAAAGTATTCTAAAAGTGTGAATGTTTTGTTGAATAAAAAGGAATGATATGTTATACTGAAAGCAGTTCACGAAAAGGAGAACTTAATATATGGAAAAAACAAAACTTTCAAAAAAATTCTGGGTTGCTCTGTGGATATTCAGCCTTATAGGACAGGTTGCTTGGGTAGTTGAAAATATGTATTTCAACGTATTCATATACAAAATGTTCAATGCATCAGCAGAGTCCATTTCTCTTATGGTAGGTGCATCTGCTGTATCGGCAACTCTGACAACCGTAATTATAGGTGCATTGTCTGACAAAATAGGCAAAAGAAAAATTTTCATTTCAGGTGGATATATTCTTTGGGGTATAACCATTATCAGTTTTGCATTTATAAGAACAGATGTAATAAGTGCGCTTTTTCCAATGGCGGCGTCGGCTTCAGCTGTTGGTGTAACCCTTGTTATAATTATGGACTGTGTTATGACATTTTTCGGTTCAACTGCAAACGATGCTTGCTTCAATGCTTGGTTAACTGATATGACTGACAGTACAAACAGGGGAGCTGCTGAAGGCGTAAACTCAATGATGCCCCTTTTGGCTATGCTTGCTGTTTTTGGCGGCTTTATGTCTTTTGATTTAAACAAGGCAGAAAGTTGGACTACAATATATCTTATTATAGGCATAACCGTTGTTGTAATCGGTATACTCGGTATGTTCTTGATAGAAGAGAAAACTCAGAAAAACAAAGAAAATCAGAACTATTTTGCAAATATTATATACGGATTCCGTCCGTCGGTAGTAAAGCAAAATATGAGTCTTTATCTGACTTTGATTTCTTTTGCTGTTTTCGGTATCTCTGTTCAGATTTTTATGCCTTATTTGATACTTTATTATAACGTATCTTTGAAAATGGATAACTATGTGATTATTATGGCTCCTGCTATTCTTGTGGGTGCAATTTTCACAGCTTTTTATGGAAAGGTTTACGACAAAAAAGGATACAAAACATCTGTTGTTCCGATGATAGTGTTACTGTGTATCGGATATATCATTATGTGTTTTGCAAAAACAACTGCCCCTGTGTTTGTCGGCTCACTTTTGGTTATATGTGGTTATCTCGCTTCAACGGCTGTGTTTGGTGCGATGATAAGAGACTGTACACCGGTCGGCAAAGCGGGTATGTTTCAGGGGCTTCGTATTGTCGGACAGGTACTTATTCCCGGAATAATCGGTCCTATGATAGGTGCAAAAGTACTCAAAAACGCAGAATTGATTGTAAACGATGACGGGACAACAAGTTTTATTCCGAATGCAAATATATTTATCGCAGCTCTCATTGTCGCTGTAATATTGTTTTTTGTATTGTTGGCACAGTTTTCAATTATGAAAAGAAAAGAGAAGTAAAAAATGAGTGAATTTGCAAAGCTTTATACAAAAGAAGGAGAAAGTTTGCCCGACGTTCCTTGGAACGTATATCCAAGACCGCAACTGAAAAGGGACTCTTTTTTCTGTCTTAACGGAGAATGGAATTTTTGCGTAAAGAAAAATAACGAATATATAAAAAATGTGCCGAGCAGCATTATAGTTCCTTTTTCGCCCGAAACTATTTTGTCCAAGGTGGATAGGTTTTTCTCGGAAGATGAATATGATTTTTTTGTATATTCAAAAAAATTTTCCTTGCCCCAGGGTTTTAATAAAGGTAGGGTAATTCTTCATTTCGGCGCTGTTGGCAACTTCTGCGAAGTTGAATTGAACGGTAAGGTTCTAGGTATCCATAACGGTGGGTACGACCCTTTTAGTTTTGATATTACAGATATTATAAAAGAAAATAACACACTTGTTGTCAGAGCAAAAAACTATCTTGAAGACCGTGTTATGCCATACGGAAAACAGTGCAGAAAGCGCGGCGGAATGTGGTATAGAGAAACTTCAGGAATATGGCAGACTGTCTGGTTTGAATCCGTATCTGAAGAATATATAAAAGCTTTAGACGTTGTTACAAGCGATAATACTGTAACAATCAAAGCCGACGGAATAGACAAAGCGATTGTAAAGGTACAGACACCCTATGGAACACAAGAATATATTATGGAGAATGGAGAATGTGTATTTTCTCTTGAAAATATAGAATTGTGGTCGCCTGAGAATCCTTATTTATACTATTATTCAGTTGAAACAGAACAAGACAGAGTTGAATCATATTTTGCTTTTAGAACACTTGAAATCAAAAATGTTGACGGATACAGCAGACTGTGTCTGAATGGAAAGCCCTATTTCTTCAACGGACTTCTTGACCAAGGATATTGGTCTGACGGTGGAATGACACCGCCTTGTTATGAAAGCTATACCAAAGATATTGTGACTATGAAGTCTTTAGGTTTTAATATGCTTCGTAAGCATATTAAGATTGAACCGGCTGTATTCTATTATGAATGTGACAGACTTGGTATGGTTGTTTTTCAGGATATGATTAATAACGGCAAGTATAGTTTTGTAAGAGACACTGCACTGCCAACTGTTGGAATGAAAAAGCTGTGTGATAAATATTTACACAGAGACGAAGCAACAAGAGATATGTTTGTTTCATATATGGAAAAGACGGTTGAACTGTTGAAATCTTTTCCTTGTATTTGCTACTGGACTATTTTCAACGAAGGGTGGGGACAGTTCTGTGGAACTGAAATGTACCGCAAGCTAAAGAAAATAGACAGCACAAGATTTATTGATACTGCATCAGGGTGGTTCTCAAACGTTGAATCTGACGTTGACAGTGAGCATATATATTTCAGAAAGGTTAAAATCAAAGCAAAACAAAGACCGCTTGTTCTTTCTGAGTTTGGTGGGTATTCATATAGAATAAAAGAACATTCTTTCAATATGAACAATGAATACGGCTACGGGAAGTATACAACGAGAGAAGACTTCGCAAAAGCTTTTTGTAAACTTTATACTGACGAGATAGTTCCGCTTATACCCAAAGGGCTATGCGCTTCTGTTTATACACAGGTTTCAGACGTTGAAGATGAAACGAACGGGCTTTTTACCTTTGACAGACGTGTTCTTAAAATTAAAGAACAGGAATTTAAACCCATAGCAGACAAAATGAAAATATAAAAAAAGGGCGATTTTTTAATCGCCCTTTTTATTTTTAGTCTAATTTTACGCGGAATAGCAGTCTTTTGAGCGCTTTTGCATTAAAGGGTATAATGGGATAAAGATACGAGCGTCTGCCGTTTACCGTTTTGTTTGACGCAATAAGAATAATTGAAAGAATAATTCCAAGGATAAATCCCCAAAGATTAAACAGGGCAGTCAGTATAAGCAATAATACTCGAAGGAATTTAAAAGCATAACCAAGCTCGTTGCTCGGCTGAGTGAAATTGGCGAGAGAAACGAAAGCCATATACAAAATAACTTCAGGAATAAACCAGCCGCTTTGTACGGCATATTCGCCTAATATAAGACCGCCGATTATGCTTAATGAATTGTTGAGTGCATTTGGGGTGTTGAGTGAAGCTAACTTCAGTCCGTCAATGGCAAGTTCAAGTATAAAAAGTTGTATAATAACAGGCAGTCCGCCTGTATACGATACTTTTATAAATTCAAGCCACCTTGGCAACAGGTGCGGATTGCTTATAAGAAGATACCAAAGGGGCGTTAAAATAATCGTAAGACCGAAAATGAATATACGAAGAATTCGCATATAAGTCCCCACAAGGGGCGGATGATAGAAGTCGCCTGTTTCTTGCATAAAATCAAAAATGCAAGTTGGCAGAATCATAGCTTCGGGCGAGTTGTCGCAAAGAACGATTATACTTCCTTCAAGCAACATAGCTGCGGCGGCATCAGGTCGCTCGGTATAACGTATTTTCGGAAATGGGTTGTACCACTTTTGCTTGACAAGACACTCGGCAAGACTTTGGTGTCCCATTGACAGACCGTATATTTTTAAGTTTTTAATTTTATTTTTGATTAAGTTTACATATTTTGGGTCAGCTTTGTCTGCCATATATGCAACACATACGTCGGTTTTTGTGTATTCGCCGACGTTGAAATAGCTGAAAGTCAGCATAGGGTTTCTGATTCTTCGCCTTATGATAGCCGTATTTTTGAGCAGCATTTCAACAAAACCGTCACGCGAGCCGCGGATTACTCTTTCATTCTCAGGCTCGTCTACTTCTCTTACAGGAAAAGTTCTTGCGTTTATATAGATATACTCGTCAAAACCGTCAATTATAATGACAGACTCGCCCATAAAAATACGGTCAAGCAGAAGATTCAAATCGTCTGTCTTTTTGACTTCAATGTGCGGAATATTTGCGCTTATTATATCGTCAGCTGTTTTGAACAAAGTTGGCTTTTGTCTTAGCATAAATTCAATTATATGCTCAAGTAGGTCGCTTCTTACGCATCCGTCAATAAAGTAAAAATAAGCCTGCCTGCCAAAAAGGTTTAGCGGCCTTTTGTTTATATCAAAGCTCTCGTCAACGCGTAGCATAGAATCAAACTGTTTTATCGTGTTTTCAAAATTATTGTTAGTCATAATATAACTCCGAATTTGTGTAGTTATATTATTATTTTCCAAAAAATTAAATTTATTACAAAACAAAAAGACGTATGCAAAAGCATACGTCTTAAATTTTGCTAAAAACTATTATTCAGCGTCTTCGTCAGCGATGTTGAACTTCTTGTTGCAAGAAGGGCATTCAATAAAGTCGCCTTCAAAGTCTTCGTCAATGCAAATGATTTCATTGCATTCGGGGCATTCAATTTCAAAGAAGCCTTCGTCAAGACAGTCGCAGCAGTCACAATCATCATCGTCACAGCAGTCGCAGTCGTCTTCATCTTCGCCAAAGAGATAATCTTCAACGTCGCCAAGGTCTCCGTCAAGTTCTTCTGCATAATCGTTGAGAGTGTCAACTGATTCTTCCATTTCTTCAATTTCGAGAGCCATGTCTTCAAGAATGTCAACAATCTTTTCGATTATTTTTGTTTCCTGTTTGCTTTCGTCGAGCTGTACGCCTTCAAGG
>JAZRPI010000106.1:0-3108 GCA_045649165.1 Eubacteriales bacterium
CTTGTGATTACGTGTATGTCGTTTGGTTTTAAGTATGGTATTGTTACAGATGCAGACCTTGTCTTTGACGTGAGATGTTTTCCAAATCCTTTTTATGTGCCCGAGCTCAAAGAAAGAACAGGACTTGAAAAGGACGTAAAAGATTACGTTTTTGAAAACGGCGAAGTATCGATATTTCTTGAAAAACTTAACGATATGTTGTCATATATGATTCCGCTTTACATAAAAGAAGGAAAAACACAATTGACCGTTGCTTTTGGTTGTACAGGCGGAAAACACAGGTCAGTTGCAATAGCTGAACAGGTTGCAAGCAGTCTTTGTGATGATTATAAGACTGTTATTGTACACAGAGATATTGAAAACAAGTATAAATAAAATTTGGAGAAAAAGATGTCTTATTCATCTGAACTGAAAAAAACACTCAGGGAAGTAAGCAGAAGTAAAAAGTGTTGCAGAAGAGCTTTCTTCTATGGAGAAATGCTTTTTACACCTGAAAATAAAAGGTCTATTGATATAGAATGGGACAAGTTTGGTTATCAAGACGGCGAAGAAATTTCAACTATAAAATATGACAGCTTTCGCTGTCAGTCTTGCAAAAACAGTTTCTTGCGTGGTGTATTCTTTGCTGCGGGTACTGTTTCAGACCCAAACAAGTCATTTCATTTTGAGATAAAGACAAAAAATGAAAAATTAGCTGATGAGCTGTTTTGTTTTCTGTCCGAAAACTGTGTAGAAATGAAAAGAACAAAGAGAAACGATATATTTTCTCTGTACTTAAAAAAAGCCGATGATATTGAAGATATAATACATTATCTCGGCGCAGGAAAAGAAGCATTTGAGTTTGCAAACGAAAAAATCAGACGAGATTTTTCCAATCTTGCAAACAGAAGAAATAATTTCGAAGTAGGCAACATAAAGAAAACCGTTAATGCATCATCTGAAACGGTAAACGCTATAAAAATACTTATAAAAAAGGGAAAACTTTCAAACCTTCCGAAAGGGCTTGCTGAAACAGCGATGTTACGAATTGATAACCCTTATGCTAATTTAGAAGAATTGGCAGAAATGCATACTGACAGAATTTCTAAATCGGGAGTAAACCACAGACTAAAAAAACTTATTGAACTGTCAACGGAAGATTAAATTATTTTTGGAAAGGGGTAAGCTATGAGCGGATTTGTTCATTTACATTTACATACGGAATACAGTCTGCTTGACGGAGCTTGCAGAATTTCCGAAATACCGAAAATTGCAAAAGAAATGGGGCATAACGCTGTTGCGATTACCGACCACGGCGCTATGTATGGTGCTGTTGAGTTTTACAAATCTTGCAAAGCAAACGATATTAAAGCCATTATTGGCTGTGAAGTATACGTTGCTCAAAGGACAAGGTTTGACAAAGAATATCAGCGTGACGGCGAATATAACCACCTTGTTTTGCTTGTAAAAAACAAGACAGGCTACAAGAACTTAATATATATGGTTTCAAAGGCTTTTGAAGAAGGTTTTTATTCAAAGCCGAGAATAGATTTGGACTTACTCAAAGAGCATCACGAAGGCCTTGTTTGTCTTTCTGCTTGTGTTGCGGGAGCAATTCCGCAGATGATTTTGAAAAACGATTATGACTCTGCTTTAGAATATGCAAAAAATCTCGACAGTCTGTTTGGTAGGGGTAATTTTTATCTTGAAATACAAAACCACGGCATTTTAGAAGAAGATGAAGTAAGGGTTGGTATACAGAAAATACACCAAGAGACAGGTATTCCGCTTGTCGCGACAAATGACGTACATTATCTACGTAAACAGGATGCAAAAACACAGGCTGTATTGATGTGTTTGCAGATGAACACAACCATTGACGACAAGAATGCGTTAGCTTTTGAAACTGATGAATTCTATTACAAAAGCACGCAGGAAATGCAGACACTTTTTGCTGAATACGAAGATGCTGTAACAAATTCACAGAAAATTGCAGATATGTGCAATTTTGATTTTGAATTCGGAAAGACTTACTTGCCGAAATACGTTCCTGAAGACAACTCAGACCCAAAGGATTATTTAAGACAATTAGCCTATATTGGATTTAAAAATAAAATAGATAAAAAACAGATAGTATTCGATGAAATCCATACAAGAATGGAATACGAAGAACGTATGGAATATGAATTGTCTGTAATATCAGAAATGGGATATGCAGAGTATTATCTGATTGTATGGGATTTTGTAAACTATGCAAAAGGGCATAACATTCCGACAGGCCCAGGACGTGGTTCGGGTGCGGGAAGTCTTGTTGCATACCTTATTGGGATAACTGAAATTGATTCAATCAAGCATTCACTTCTTTTTGAAAGGTTTTTGAACCCTGAGAGAATAAGTATGCCCGACTTTGATATAGATTTCAGCGACGAAAAAAGAGATTTGGTGTTTGATTACGTTTCATCAAAATACGGTAAAGAACACGTTTCGCATATAATTACGTTCGGTACTCTTGCGGCGAGAGCTTGTGTAAGAGACGTAGGACGAGCGCTTGGAATGTCTTATAACAGTGTGGCAAGGGTGGCAGAAGCGGTGCCGCAGAGAATTGCCGTAAAGAACAAAGACGGTACTACGGAAAACATAAACAGAGTTACTCTTGATATGGCTTTACAGACAGAAAAGCTGAAAGAAATATACGAGAATGACCCTGAAGCAAGAAAACTGATAGATATGGCGAAGTTCCTTGAAGGTATGCCAAGACACGCGTCAACCCACGCCGCAGGTGTTGTTATTACTGACAGTCCTGTATCTGACTACGTACCAATGGCGGTAACAAAGGGCTCGCTTGTAACTCAGTTTGATATGAATACAGTAGCAGAGCTTGGTCTTTTGAAGTTTGACTTTTTAGGACTTAGGTTTTTGACTGTAATTGAAAATACAATAAAACAAATAAAGAGTAAAATAAAAGACTTTGATATTGAAAATATACCTTTTGACGACAGAGCAACCTATAAAATGATTTCTGACGGGGAAACGGTGGGGCTGTTTCAGCTTGAAAGTGACGGAATGAGAAGTAAGCTTGTACAGCTGAAACCCGAGTCACTTGCTGACGTAATGGCGGCAATCGCTCTT
>JAZRPI010000107.1:0-5357 GCA_045649165.1 Eubacteriales bacterium
GACGCGTTTTCAAGCCACGTTCCGAGAAGCTCTTTATGGGTTACGTATATGCGACCTGTTTCGTTGTCAATACTTTTTATAACGGTTTTTATATGCTGACCGACCGTAAACCTGTCTGACGGATGCGATATGCGTGAAACCGATATACAGTCTATTGAAAGGAGCGACACTATTCCGCAGCCTATATCTACAAACGCGCCGAAATGCTCTAAATGTGTAACCTTTGACCTGACAACGTCTCCCGGTTCAAGATAGGACAGATAACATTCATAGCACTCTCTTTGCGCTTCACGTCTTGAAAGAATACAAAAGGGTTTTCCGTTTTCGTCGTATCTTATATCTTTTACCTTGAAACAGACCGCTTTGCCTACTCTTGTTATTACCGCGATATCTTTTACGTTGTTTCCGCTGCACTCCCATACTACTTCATCACGCGGTATTTTTCCGCGTATGCCACATCCAAGCTCTACTTCAAGGGATAGGGAATTGTTGCAGAGCACTGCCATTCCTTCTAATATTATTCCGTTTGCCCTTGCCGCTTCAAGACCGCTTATGCTTGAAGTGTACTCTCTGTTTTCGTCGGTATCGATTTTCAGTCCTTCGGGTAAATACATACTTTTTTTCACTATTGTTTTCCTGCCTTTCGCTCATCTTTTGTGATGCTTTGTCTTATTTGCTACATTGTATTTACCTTTATTCTGAATTATGACTGCAAACGAATTTTTTGCCCTATAATTAATTATTACTTAAATAATACTTAATGTTTTATTTCCTTGACACTTATGTTTTTAAGTGATATAATAGTATGAATTATTATATTCTTAGATAACAGGGGGTAACGCGAATGAAAAATAAAGCAAACAACAGCTTTTTTGCGGTTTTCTTCAGACAGAAATATATTAACCGCTGGGGACTTATGAGAAACGTGACAAACGAAAATCTTTCTACCCACGCATCTGAAGTTTCCTGTATTGCTCACGCTCTCGCTGTTATCGGCAACACGTATTTCGGCAAAAATTATGACTGTGACAGGGTTGCCGTTCTTGCGCTCTATCACGATATGCCCGAAGTATTTACAGGCGATTTGCCCACCCCGGTCAAGTATGCAAACGAAGCTTTGCGTTCTTGCTACGCTCAGCTTGAAAATCAGGCAACCGAACAGCTTCTTAACAGATTGCCCGCGGAAATGCAGTCTACATATAAAGACTTGGTTAACATAAAACCCGAAGAAAAAGAACTCAAAGTATTAGTTAAATGCGCCGACAAGCTGTGCGCTTTGATTAAGTGTATTGAAGAAGAAAAAAGCGGTAATAATGATTTTTCTTCGGCGCGTATTTCAACTGAACAGTCTCTCAAAAAAATGGACTGTGAAGAACTTGACTATTTTATAAAGAATTTCCTTCCCGCATTTATGGGAACACTTGATGAACTATGAGTAACACAAAAATTGATATACTGAGTTTGTTTCCCGAAGAATTGGCAACAGTTCTCGAAAACGAGCCTAAATACAGGGTCAAACAGCTTTTTGGCTGGCTTCACAAGGGTGCAACCTTTGATGAAATGACAAACTTGCCAAAGAAAATGCGCGACGACCTTGCAGAAAAAACATATTTAGCTCTGCCGTCCATTGAAAGAAAACTCGTATCAAAAATTGACGGCACGGTAAAATACTTGTTTCGTCTTTTTGACGGACAATGTATCGAAAGCGTTGTTATGCAATACAAGCATGGCAACACAATCTGCATTTCAAGTCAGGCGGGCTGTAAAATGGGGTGCAAATTCTGCGCGTCAACCCAAAATGGATTTGTAAGAAACCTTACACCGTCGGAAATGTTAGGCCAAATACTTGTTGCAAGTAAAGATACAGGTCTTCATATATCAAACGTTGTTCTTATGGGGATTGGCGAGCCGCTTGATAACTATGACAACGTTATGAAATTCTTACGTCTTGTAAGTCTTGACGAAGGGCTTAATATAGGTGTTCGTCATATATCCCTTTCTACTTGCGGAGTGGTTGACAAGATATATAAATTGGCAGACGAAAGCCTGCCCGTTACCCTTTCTGTATCACTCCACCACAGCAACGACAATGACCGTTCGGCTCTTATGCCTGTTAACAAAAAGTGGAATATAGACAGTCTTCTCACTGCTTGTAAAACATTTTTCGACAAGACGGGGAGACGTATATCTTTTGAGTATGCTATTATTCAGGGCGTAAACGACAACGATATACAGGCAAATGCACTTGCAACGTTACTTAACAAGAAGTTGCCGAATATACCCTTTCACGTTAACCTTATTCCTGTTAACACAGTTGAAGGAACAGGTTTTTCAAGTGGTATGAAAAACGTTATACAGTTTCAGTCTGTTCTTGAAAAAAGGGGAGTCAACGCCACTATCCGCCGCAAACTCGGAAGCGATATTAATGCATCGTGTGGACAGCTGAGACGTTCGGAAATGGAAAAATAAGAAAAAAGCAAACTACACATAAATTTTGTGTTTTACATATATATTTTTTAAGAGAAAGTAATTTTTACTACTAATACGGAGGTATTATATGCAGTTTTTCGGAAAAAGCGATACAGGCAAAAAACGAAGCGAAAACCAAGACAGTTTTATAACCGAACAACTAAATGAAAATACCGTTCTTTGTCTTGTATGCGACGGAATGGGAGGCGCCAAAGGCGGCAGTACGGCAAGCTCGCTTGCTTGTTCAACATTCCTTAAGAACATAAAGAAAAAACTCCCCGAACTTTCTGAACAGTCACAGATTGAGTTTGAAGGCAGAGTAAGCAAGATTGAAGAAATACTTAAGAAAGCGGTAACGGCTACCAATACTGCGGTTTTCAAAAAGGCTACAAAAAACAAAGAGCTTTCAGGTATGGGCACTACCCTTGTGTGCGCACTTATCATTGATGACTTTTTGTACATTGCAAACGTGGGCGACTCAAGACTGTACGGCTTTTCAAACGATAAGATGATACAGCTTACACGCGACCACTCATACGTTCAGACGTTGGTTGATTTGGGTCAGCTTACACCCGAAGAAGCAAACAACAATCCGCATAAGAACATTATTACAAAGGCTATCGGTATTCATAAGAAAGAAGAGCCCGATATCTTCTTTGACAATCTTTCGGCATCTGATGCTGAATATCTGCTTTTGTGTTCAGACGGACTTACAAACTTTGCGGATGAAGAAACTATAAAGACAATCGTACACAGCGATATTACTCTTGAAGAAAAGTGTACAAAACTTATTGACAAAGCAAACGAAAACGGCGGTGGAGATAATATTACCGTTGTTCTCATAAATCTTAAGGACTAAGGGGGGAGCATAGTGGAACTTGAAAAATATGTCGGTCACGTTATTGACAACAGATACAAGATTGTAAAAGTTATCGGCAAGGGCGGTATGGCAGTAGTTTTTGAAGCTATGGACCTTGTTATGAAGCGCGTTGTTGCTTTGAAAGTTCTCAAAGACGACGTTGCAAAAGAACCCCAGTCAGTAAAACGCTTTGTAAACGAATCAAAGGCGATTTCTATGCTTTCTCATCCTAATATCGTTACTATTTACGATATTTCAATCAAGGGCGACTTGAAGTATATCGTTATGGAACGAGTTGAAGGCATTACTCTTAAAAATTACATTACACGTAAGGGCGCGCTGAGTGTAAGAGAAGCCCTTATTTATACACAGCAGATACTCAAAGCTCTTGAACACGCTCATTCAAAGGGAATTATCCACCGTGATATCAAGCCGCAGAACATTATGCTTCTCAAAAACGGCGTAATCAAGGTTACTGACTTTGGTATTGCAAAATTGCCTAACGCTGAAACCGTTACTGTTGCAGATAAGGCTATCGGAACTGTTTACTACATCAGTCCCGAACAGGCAAGCGGTAAGACTATCGACCCCAGAAGTGATATATATTCACTCGGTATCGTTATGTACGAAATGCTCACAGGCGACCTGCCTTTCAGAGCTGATACACCTGTTTCTGTTGCACTTAAACAGATAAACGAACAGCCCATGAATCCGAGAGAAAAGGTGCCGAAGTTGCCTATCGGCGCTGAACAGATTATTCTCACGGCTATGGAAAAATCGCCGGACAAGCGTTTCCAGAGTGCGACTGTTATGCGTAGACACGTTGAGCAGATTCTTACCAACCCCACTTACGTTTTCAGTAGCAAGAAAATGGCGGCAATTCCTGCACCTAAGGGTGTAAAGGGTGTGTTTGCGAAGATTAAAAACTCCGCAACGAAGCCTAAGGGCAAGAGACAGAACGGTTCTATGTTGCCTGTAATTGCAGGTATAGCCGTTTCGTTTATAATTATTCTTTGCGTATCACTTTTCTTGATTGTGAGCAACCTGTTTAAAGATGACCCAACGGCAAGAAAAGAAATTATCGTTCCCGAATTTGTAAACCAGATTTATTCTGAGCAGATGAAGATAGACCTTGAAGAACAGGGATATAAGGTTACTGTTAAGAATAAATACGATGCAAACTTAGCTCCCGGCACTATTATTAAGCAAGACCCGCCGAAAGGCTCAAAGAGAATTATTATTGAAGGTCAGCAGAAGTGCGATTTGACGCTTACCGTTTCAATCGGCGACCAGACTATTGAACTTCCCGACTTGACAATGGAAGATTACAGAAACGTCGAAATCAAGCTTGAAAGCTTAGGTTTGCGTTGCACTATTAAGTTTACGAAAGATGAGCTTATTTCAGAAGGCTATGTAATCAAGACTGAACCTGCAAAGGGTACTTTCGTCAAGAAGAATGAAACTATCACTCTTTTTGTTAGCGAAGGTCCTGAAATTGAAGAAGTTGAAATGCCCGACCTTCTTGGTAAGACTGTTGAACAAGCAGAAAAAATCTTGACAGAGCTTAAGCTTAATCTCGGCAAGGTAGAATACAAGGATTCTGACAAGCCTAAGGGCGAAATTCTTGAGCAGAGCCTTGCAAAAGGCGAAAAGGTTACGACGGGTACTGACGTTCACGTTGTATTGAGTAAGGGCCCTGTTCAACCGGAAACACTTAAACTCAAGGATTATAAGAACAAGCACGTTGACGACGTAATAAAAGACCTTGACAATCTCGGTCTCAGATATACTATTCAGGACGTATACGACAAGAATACAGCTGAAGGTAATATTATAAGAACAAACCCTGCAGCAGGAACAGAAGTTACTCCGAGTTCGGGCGACAAAGAAGGCACGATGATTACGTTGTACGTAAGCAAGGGAGCTGAACCTGTTCAGACAAACCCGCCACAGACAGAGCCGTCAACACAGCCACCCGATACAGAGCCGGCTGAAACCGACCCAGTTGAAGAAGGCGAGCCCGCAGAAA
>JAZRPI010000108.1:0-4948 GCA_045649165.1 Eubacteriales bacterium
TAGTAAGCGGGGTCGCTTTTTTCGTCGAGTCCGTATTCAGCAAGATTTTCAGCCTTTTCGGTAACTCTTTTCATTGTGATAGGAAAGCCTGCGCTTGTAACAAGAGAAGAAATCATTTCCTTGCTTACGGGTGCATCAAGATAGTCCTTGAAGAAGAAGTCTTTCTTTTCTTCATCATAGTAGAAATGATAGTCGCCAAATTTGTTGTGAACGTCAATAGACTGAATGTTCGCTCTTTCTACCTGGTCAAACATAAGAATAGAAGAAGCATTTCCAAGCACTTCGCCTTCAAGCAGTTCTATTTTTTCTTCTTCGTGGTGGTCTTCAAGCATGGGGGCTATTACTGCAAAGTAAGCAACAGTGAGAAGCACAAATGCTACTGCCAACGCGATGATAAGGTAAAGTCGTCTTTTTATCATAAATGTTTTCTCCTTACCTGAATGCAAATACCGATTGCAAATATGATAATAGGAGCTATTATTGTAACAGCAAGAGTCCAGTTATTTGCCGCTTCTTTTGTAATTTCAAGCGACTGGTCTTCAAGATATTTGTGTTCAAGATTTGTAGGAACTGTTTCCTTACCCATAAAGCGCATTGCAGAATAGAGAATTTCGCTGTTTGCATAAGCGCCACTGTGCAAATATGAATCAAGAGCAAAGTCGGTTGAGCCTGTTACCATAACGTATGAGTAGTAGGGTTGGCTGTCAATATACTGAGTTTCTCTTGTGATTGTCATAAGGTTATAGGGAGATTTTGATGAAAGCTCTGTTTGGTTTTCATCAAAAGAATACGCTTTTGCTGTATTATAAGTTGTAAGAACAGGAGACGCGTGTCTTACAGAAACAGAGTCTGTTGTATTTGAGCCGTCAACGCCCCAAATGACTGACAATGGTCTTGCATAGCTTACAACTGTTTTTGGTGTAGAGTCAAGCGTTCTGATAGTTGAGTGCAATGATGAGCCCATTGTATCTGTGGGATAGAATGCGTTAAGCTTCAGACCGTCATTAGAAAGGGAATTTACTTCATCTTTAATTACAGCGTCTTCAACTTTGATGCCCCATTCTTCAAGCAGAGCTTCAAGTTCGGGAAGGTCGGGAGTTTCAGGGTCGATAAATACCATAAGGTTTCCTAAGTTGTCAAGGAACTTGCCGATTTTTTCAATTTCATCGTAAGCATCATTGAAGCCCTGGAAATCTTTAACGGGGTCGTTGATTATAAGCACCTGAGCTTCTTTGTCAAATTCTTCTTTGGTAAGGTCAATTGTTCTTACGTCATAGCCCGCTGTTTCGAACAGTTTCCAAAGGTCAGGGCGGTTGTTTTCATTTGTTCCTGTAGCTTCGCCGTGTCCTACTGAGAAATATGCGATAGGACTATCAGAAGTTAACTGAAGAATTGCTGTTGTAAGCTTCATTTCGCCGTCAAATGCAAGAACTTCCTGAGTTTCGCTGTCTGTTGCGAAGAAAGATTCAAGAGTAAAGGTACGGAAGTCTGTATCGCTTGTAACGATTACGCTTGTTGTCTTGATTTTTGAAGTTGAGCTTGTCGCGTATTTTTCAACGGCAGACGGATTTGTGATAATATCAAGATATTCAATATGAATGTTGTCGTATTTCTTTTCATATTCTCTTGCGCACTGATAAATCAAGTTCTGCGCTTCTTCTTCAATAAGAGTATCAAGCGGCTGACAGAAATTGATTGTTATTTCTTCGTCAATATCTTTGAGAAGTTCGTGTGTTGCGTCTGAAAGTGAATAGAGCTGAGTACTTGTCATATCTATATTCCAAAGGAATTTGTTTGACAATGCTGAAAAGATTACGTTAAAAATTATAATAGCGGCAATACATACACAGGTAAATGCTACTGCTGTTGCGCCGTATTTAAATTTTTTCTTTTTTATAAAAGCTTTAATATCCATTATTTTATGCCTTCCTTTCGCAAAAATTATTCCCAACGGCGTTTTTCAAAAACGCGTACTGTGAGAAATAAGAACGTAAAGGCAATTGATGCGTAATAAACAGTAGCACCAATATCAAACTGACCGTATGTGAAGGGAATAAAGCGGGTAAATATTGAAAGCCAGTTGATTACTATTCTTAAAGGTGTGAAGTTTACGTAAGTTCCGACAAAGCCAAGGGCAAGAAGCAAGAAAAGTATTGCCATTGTACCGAAAGCGGCAATGAGCTGGTTTTCTGTCAATGCAGATACGAATACGCCAACTGCAATAAAAGCACTGCCAACGAGAAGTATGCTTATTATATTGCCAAGAATAATTGCAGTTTCAGGTTTGCCGTAGCCGTAAAGGATAAGGAAGTTAAGACAGCTTACAAGGAAAGTTGATGCGAAAATTGTGTATGCCGCAAGATACTTTGCCAAAACCATACTCCAAAGACTGATGGGAGAAGTGAGCAAAAGCTGTTCTGTTTTGAGTTTACGTTCTTCTGAGAAAAGCTTCATTGTCAAAAGGGGAAGAATTACAACAAAGCCAAAAAGCATAAACGTGAAATACATTGAAGGGTCGCTGTTTTCAAACTGCTGAAGAGTAGCGTATGAGAATATAGCGCCGCTGAGTGCAAGGAAAATACCTACGAAGATATATCCTATTGACGTTGAAAAATAAGAGCGGAGTTCTCTTTTATAAATAGCTAACATATTTTATTTACCCCCTTGTGTTTTCTTTTGTTTTTTTGTTTTCTGCTGTGTAGAATTGTTGTCAACAAGAGAAATAAATATGTCTTCTAAAGTTGCGCCCATAGCTTCAATACTGATAAGTGGCCAGTTGTTACGCGCCAACATATAGAAAAGTGTCTTTCTGATATCAACACCGGGCTGGCTTTCAATCATAAATGAGTGGCTGTCTAAATCAGCGCCGCCAAGGTATTCAACGTACGTTATACCCTGAAGTGACTTAAGTTCACCCATAACTTCTTTTTGTGGACCGCATATCTGCACTTCAAATCTTCTGTTACCCTGAATAAGATTTGAAAGATTTTCGCGTCTTTCGTTTGCGACAACCTTGCCTTCATTGATGATAATGATACGGTCGCATACAGCCTGAGCTTCGGGAAGAATGTGTGTACTGAGAATAACGGTGTGGTGTTTGCCGAGATTTCTGATAAGGTTTCTGATTTCGATTATCTGTTTTGGGTCAAGACCGATTGTGGGCTCGTCAAAAATGATAACCTTGGGGTTTCCAATCAATGCCTGTGCAATACCGACACGCTGTTTGTACCCTTTTGAAAGGTTTTTAATCATTCTCTTGTATACGTTTGTGATTTTTACAACTTCGCAGATTTCTGCAAGGTGCTTTTTGCGGTTGAGTGTACAACCCTTAAGCTCATATACAAAGTTAAGATATTCTTCAACCGTCATATCAAGATAAAGGGGCGGCTGTTCAGGCAAAAAGCCTATTTTCTTTTTTGCTTCAAGGGGATTTTCTAAGATATCAACACCGTCAATTTCAGCTTTACCTGAAGTTGATGACAAATATGCTGTAAGAATATTCATAGTCGTACTTTTTCCGGCACCGTTCGGGCCGAGAAAACCTACTATTTCGCCTTCTTCAACAGTGAAGCTGATATCATTTACAGCTTTTTTGTCGCCAAAGTGCTTAACCAGATGGTCAATTTTAATCATATTTTTCCTCCCAAATTTTGAGATAATTATTTTCTGTATTTAGTTTGCCTTAGCAAGTGACTCTATACCGGCTGAAAGCTCGTTATAAAGCGTGTCAATATCTAAGGTTGTATTATTTTCCGAAAGACTTACGCGGAGTGAGCAGTCGGCTTCTTTTTCTGATAAACCGAAAGCGAGAAGAACGTGACTTGCGCTCTTTGCGTGGTTTGATGAACAAGCAGAGCCGCTTGAAACGAATATACCCTTGCTTGAAAGATAGTGAAGCATAGTTTCGCTTCTTATATTCGGCAGAGTAAAATTAATAATGTTGGGTGCGCACTTTTCGGGGTTGTTTATTTTTACAATAGAACTGAGTTTTTCTATTGCATAATCTCTTACACCGCTGATGTATTCAAAATTCTTTTGAAAATCAGCAAGCATATACTCAACAGCACCGCCAAAACCGCAGATGCCGAGCATGTTTTCCGTACCCGAACGGTAGTTGCCTTCCTGTCCGCCGCCAATGATTATAGGTGTTACTCTTTTTGTTTTTATCGTTTCAGCCGATACGTAGAGAGCACCGCAACCCTTTGGACCGTGAATTTTGTGTGAGCTTATCGTACACATATCAATATTCATTCTTGCAGGGAATACAGGAATCTTCATAAAGGCCTGAACGCAGTCGCTGTGTGTTGTTATATTCGGGTTAATTGTTTTTGCAACCTTGAATATGTTTTGTATATCGTAGATTGCACCCGTTTCGTTGTTGACAGCCATAATTGAAATAAAAATGGTGTTTTTGTCAACTGAACTCTTTACGTCTTCAATATCTACCTTGCCGTTTTTGGTAGGGAGATAAACTACTTCATACCCTTCGCTTTCAAGTGCCTTGAAAGGGGTAAGCACAGACGCGTGTTCGCTGTCGGTTGTAATTATTTTTTTCCCTTTGTTTGACGGTTTTGAATGAACACAGCCCAAAATAGCCATATTATTTGCTTCAGTACCGCCGCTTGTAAATATTATTCTATCACCGCTTAGTTTTCTTACGCCTAAAGCTTTATATATATTGTCACGCGCACTTTCTTTCAGTTTTTCCGCTTCAAAACCGATACTGTGAAGTGAAGACGGATTACCGAAAGTCTGCATCGCCTGATTTATATTTTCAATAGCCTTTTGACAAAGCGGTGTCGTTGCACTGTTATCAAGATATATCATTGTTATTTTTTGTTAAAGAAGAAGTTGTCGATAATCTTCTGTACATCTTCTGCGTGTGTGTCAAAGTTGTCTGCAAGGGATGTGTATGTGAAGTAATAAATTGTGCTTCCGTATACACATA
>JAZRPI010000109.1:0-2784 GCA_045649165.1 Eubacteriales bacterium
TTTCTATCTTGCATATTCCCGCTTCACTACCTTTTTTTCTAAGCAAAGATATTTTGAGCAATTCTTCTACACATGACGGCATATCTCCGTATCTGTCAAGAAGCTCATCTGTAATATCCATTAAGTCTTCGTTTGTTTCAATAAGAGCTATTTTCTTGTATATATCTATTCTCTGTGAAGCTACGCGAATGTACTTGTCAGGAATATACGCGTTTACGTTCAAATCAACAGCACATTCCATTTTCGGCTGTGTTTTTTCGCCTTTTTCTTCAAGTACAGCTTCGTTAAGCAATTTCATATACATATCGTAACCAACACTCTGCAAATGACCGTGCTGTTCAGCGCCGAGTATATTACCCGCTCCCCTTATTTCAAGGTCACGTAAAGCTACTTTAAAACCTGAACCAAACTCTGTATATTCTCTTATTGCAGACAGTCTCTTAGTTGCAATTTCGCTTAAAGCTTTACCCCTTGGGAACGTAAAATAAGCGTAAGCTCGTCTGTTGCTTCTACCTACTCTTCCCCTTATCTGATGAAGCTGAGCAAGTCCGAATTTATCAGCATTTTCTATGATAAGCGTATTTGCATTTGGTACGTCAACGCCGCTTTCAATAATAGTCGTTGACACAAATACGTCAATTTTACCTTCAATAAGCTCTTTCCAAAGTTCGCTTATAGTATCTTTGTCCATTCTGCCGTGAGCAATTGCAATTCTTGCATCAGGCGCCATTGCAGCTACTCTTCTTGCGGCATAGTCAATGGTATCAATATTATTATGCAAATAGAAAACCTGACCGCCACGTCTTAGTTCTTTTTTTATTGCCTCGGAAATAATCAATTCATCATATTCAAGAACATAAGACTGTACAGGCAGTCTGTCGCCCGGTGCTTCTTCAAGAACAGACATATCGCGAATACCACTCATAGCCATATTCAAAGTACGCGGAATAGGTGTCGCAGTAAGAGTCAACACGTCAACGTTCTTGGTCATCTGCTTCAATTTTTCTTTGTGAGCAACACCAAATCTTTGTTCTTCGTCAATAATAACAAGTCCCAATGATTTGAATTCAATATCCTTGCTGAGCATTCTGTGAGTTCCGACAACAATATCCGTTTCTCCGCGTTTTACGCGTCTTATCGCTTCTTTCTGCTGTTTGGGTGTTGTAAATCTTGAAAGCATATCAATCTTTACGGGGAAACCTCTCATTCTTGCAGAAATTGTCTGATAATGCTGCAAAGCAAGAATTGTTGTAGGAACTAAGATTGCAACCTGTTTTGAACTGTTTACAGCCTTAAATGCAGCTCTTAACGCAACTTCAGTCTTGCCAAAACCAACGTCGCCGCAAAGAAGTCTGTCCATCGGATACTGTTGCTCCATATCCTGTTTTATCTCATGTATAGCTGCAAGCTGTCCATCGGTTTCTTCATATTCAAAACCCGACTCAAAATCTGCTTGCATAGCATCGTCTTTATCGAACGATATACCCTTTCGTCTCAGGCGTTCGGCATAAAGTGATATAAGCTCTTTTGCCATATCCTTTGCTGCCATTTTTACTTTTGTTTTCGCTTTATTCCACTCATTACCGCCCATTTTTGACAGTTTGAGTGTTCCGTCTTCTGATTTCGCGCCAATATATTTCGCAATAGAATCAAGCTGTGTACAAGGCAAATAAAGCATATCGCTTCCCGCGTACGCAATCTTGACAAAATCTTTTGTAATACCGTCTAAAGTCAGCGTATGCATACCGATATACTGACCAATACCGTGTACGTCATGTACTACGTAATCTCCTTCGGTAAGGTCTGCATAAGACAATATCTTTTCCTGTGCGCTCTTCTTTGCACTCTTCTTTTTCTTTTTTCTGTAAGCTTCTTTGATATTAAGCCCCGAATTTGCGCGAAGAGACAAGCATACAAATTTCGATACGGTAAGTTCAAAGCCTTCGACAATACAATCATTCAATATACAAGGAACCCCGCCTATAAGCTCAGTACTGTCACTAAGCCCTGTAATAGCGGCAACTCCCGACTCAGAAAGCATATTAAGCAGAGTCTTTGTTTTCTGCTCGCTCTCGGTTAAAATAACTATCTTATATTTGTTCTGTATATATGCGCTTAAATCTTCAAGCAAAAGCTGATAGTTATCAAAATAAGAAACAGTCTGCTTTGTGATAAAGCTATATACACCGGAAAGTTTTTTGCCGCCCATTGACGTTAAGAAAGTATCTACAAAAAGAGTAGGATTCTTATCCGTATAATACTCAAAATCAGCAGCCTTTTTTGAATAATCTGCGTATTTTGAAACAACACTTCCCGACTGTACAAGCTCAGTAATATTTTCTGAATTGTGCCATTCAGATGCTTTTATTCTGTCATTTACGCCACTATATGAATGAACAATGCAGAAATAGTCCTTGCCAAAATAATCAAGCAAACACTCATTTTCAGGATAAATTAACGAAATATACTTATCAACAAACGAACAATCGTTACCAGAAATGACACATTCGTACTCTTCTTTCACTGAATCTTCGGCAGGAGTACCCGTAATTTTTTTCAAATGATTTGAAAGAATCTTCTTCAGTTCTTCCCTTTTTTCTTTACCGAGAATAACTTCTTTAGCTGGAATAATTTTAAACTCTTTGATATTCTCAATTCTTCTCTGGGTCAACACGTCAAAAGTACCCATTTGTTCTATCTCGGTATCAAAAAAGTCTATACGTACAGGATTATCCATACACGGCGAAAAAACGTCGAGTATGCCACCCCTTACGGAGTACTGAC
>JAZRPI010000110.1:0-2020 GCA_045649165.1 Eubacteriales bacterium
TGCCAAGGGTAGCGGTATGATTCATCCCAATATGGCTACAATGCTCGTATTTATTACAACTGACGCTTGCATTTCTTCAGAAATGCTTAAAAAGGCTCTTTCAAGTGACATCAAAAACACATTCAATATGATTAGCGTTGATGGCGATACATCAACAAACGACATGGTAACAGTTCTTGCAAACGGTATGGCTGAAAACACAGAAATCACAGCCGAAGGCAAAGACTTTGACAGTTTTATGGAAGCTCTCAATACTGTTAACGTATATCTCTGCAAGATGATTGCGGCAGACGGCGAAGGCGCAACAAAGCTTCTTGAATGCAACGTATGCGGCGCAAAAGACGAAGAAAATGCAAAGATAATCGCAAAGAGTGTTATCACATCAAGTCTTTTCAAAGCGGCTATGTTCGGTGCTGATGCAAACTGGGGACGTGTTCTCTGCGCGATTGGTTACAGCGGCGCTGACGTTGACGTAAACAAGATTGATGTTTCTTTCAAATCAGCTAAGGGTGTTCTTGATGTATGCAAGAACGGTGCAGGAATTGAATTCTCAGAAGACGATGCAAAAACAATCCTTCTTGAAAAAGAAATTGAAATCAACATTACAGCCGGCGACGGAAATGCAAAAGCTTCTGCTTGGGGCTGTGACTTGACTTATGACTACGTAAAAATCAACGGAGATTACCGTACCTGATAATAAAAAATACTTTTATAGGTGGAAATATAAATGAATAACAATATTTCAAACTTGGAACGCGCAGAAGTTCTGACACAGGCGTTACCCTATATCAAGAAATACTCAAATAAAATAATCGTTGTCAAATACGGCGGCAACGCTATGATTAACGAACAACTCAAAATGCAGGTTATGGAAGACATAGCTCTTCTCTCACTTATCGGCATCAAGATTGTTCTCGTTCACGGTGGCGGCCCTGAAATCAGCGATATGATGAACAGAGTCGGCAAAAAGGCTGAATTTGTAAATGGTCTCCGTGTTACTGACAAAGAAACTATGGAAATAGCTCAGATGGTACTTGCAGGTAAGGTAAACAAAAACCTTGTTAACCTTTTAGGTACAAAGGGAGCTAAGGCTATTGGTATTTCTGGTATGGACGGAAGACTTATTGAAGCTGAAATTAAAAATCCTGCTTTGGGTTATGTCGGAAATATTACAAAGATTAATATTGAAATAATAAGCGACCTGCTTGAAAAGGGTTATATCCCCGTTGTTTCAACAATTGCTTGCGACATTGAAGGCAATTCTTATAACATCAACGGCGATACTGCGGCAGCTTATATTGCAGGTGCTTTGCAGGCTGAACGTCTTATTATGATGACAGACATCGCAGGTATTATGAGAGACGTTAACGACCCTAAATCTCTTATTTCAGAAATTACCGTTAATGAAGCTAAGTCTCTTTATGAAGAAGGCGTTATTTCAGGTGGTATGATTCCTAAGGTTGACTGTTGTATTGAAGCTATAACAGAAGGCGTAAAAAAAGTTATTATTATGGACGGTCGTGTTCCCCACTCCATTCTTGTTGAAATTCTCACAGATGAAGGCGCAGGAACAATGGTAGTAGGTGACTAAAATGAACAGCATTAAAAATATAGACAAAGAATACGTTGCAAATACGTATAACCGTTTCCCTGTTGAAATTGTTTCAGGAAAAGGTTCTTACGTATATGACGAAAACGGCAAAGAATATATTGATATGGGCTCAGGCATTGGCGTAACAAGCTTTGGTATTGCCGATGAAATCTGGCAGAAAGCAATAACAGAACAGCTTTCAAAGGTTCAGCATATGTCTAACCTTTATTACACACAGCCTTGCGCGCAGTTAGCTGAGCTTCTCTGCAAGAAAACAGGTATGAAAAAGGTATTTTTCAGCAACTCAGGCGCAGAATCAAATGAATGCGCTATCAAAGTTGCAAGAAAATATGCCGCAGACAAAAAGGGTGCTGAATATTCTACAATAGTAACACTTGTAAACAGCTTCCACGGAAGAACTCTTACAAC
>JAZRPI010000111.1:0-3057 GCA_045649165.1 Eubacteriales bacterium
GGCTCCGCAAAGCAGGGAAGAAACAGACGTTTTCAGGCTATTCTTCCTCTTTGGGGTAAAATGCTCAATGTTGAAAAATCAAGAATTGACAAGGTTTATGGAAACGAAAAGCTGTTGCCCGTTATTCAGGCACTTGGTGCGGGAATAGGTGAAGATTTCAATCTTGATAACCTTAAATACGGTAAAGTTATTATTATGGCCGATGCCGATGTCGATGGTGCACATATCCGTACACTTCTTCTTACGTTCTTTTTCAGATATATGCGTCCGCTTATTGAGCATGGCCACGTATATATTGCACAACCACCGTTGTTTAAGGTTTACAAGGGTAAGAACAAGGATGTAGTTGAAAGATTTGTATTTGATGAGGAAGCAAGAGATGCCGCAATTCTTGAACTGGGTAAGGGTGCAAAAGTTCAGAGATATAAAGGTCTTGGAGAAATGGATCCTGCTGAACTTAAGGAAACAACAATGAATCCGGAAAAGAGAACACTTTTGCGTGTGAATATAGAAGATGCCATTGAAGCAGACAGAATATTTACAATCCTTATGGGTGAAAAGGTAGAACCGAGACGTGATTTTATAGAAGAAAACGCAAAATATGTTTCAAACCTTGATATATAATTACAATCAATAAGGGGCTGTTGCAAATGAGCATTTTTAAAATGTTCATTTGCTCAGCTCTTTTATTTTCACATAAAAATAGTACCCATCCATAAAATTGGGTACACAAAACAAACATACCTGATTTTAGTAAGTTTCTTTGACTTTTTTATGCCATTTCTTTTTTAAACAAATCCATACCTATACGCTTACCAGCTATTCTGTTATGATATTTCTGTATATTGAAGGCAAAAGAAAGCAGAAAAAATTGAGTTTCTGTTTTTTCTTTTCCTCGCATTAAAAATCTGCGAAATCCATAGTCCTCTTTTATCACTCCAAATGCTCCTTCTACTTGTATTGAACGATTCATCCTGAGCAGTATTCCAACATCACTGAGTATATTATTTCTTGATACTTCACGTTTCTCAGCAAATCTTTGTGATACTTTAATTGTACGATAATCTTTTTTTGATTTATGGCATTTATCTCTGTATGGACATCCGCTACAGCTATCATTGCGATATATTTCTTTTTTTATTTCGTAACCATTTGAAGATTTTGTTGTTTGGGTATATGTGTATTTCAGTTCCTGACCGTTTTTACAGATGTAGCAATTGTTTTCAGCATTGTACTCCATGTTTTCCACACGAAATTCATCTTTACGATACTTTCTCGTTTTGCTTATTTCATAATTCTGAGGTTTGATATATGGCGTTTGATTGTTTTCTTCAAGATAAACATAGTTTTCTTCGCTCTCATATCCTGCGTCTGCAATTATGTTAGGAATTGTTCTTCCATAGCCATTTTTCATTCTTTCTAAAAACGGTATTAACGTTGTTACGTCGGTTGGTTTTGGGAATAGTCCTATTCCAACAATATACTCACTTTCTACACCTATCTGAACGTTATATCCCGGCTTTAATTGACCATTAAGCATATGGTCTTCTTTCATTCGCATAAATGTTGCATCAGTATCCGTCTTTGAAAAGCTTTTTCTCCCGTTAAATATTGCAAAATATTCTTTATATTTATTCTTTCTTCCTAAATATTCTTCAAGTTGCTCAAAGTCACGTTGTAATTGTGTTTTTCTTTTACCTTTTCCACTTACAAAAACCGTATTCAGATAAATGATTCTATTTCCTAAAAATGACAGGTATTCTTCCGGACTATCTAATTTTACCATATATCTCTCAGCGAGAATTTTCATAAATCCTTCTATTTTGAGATAAAGTTTTTCTGCATTTTTCTTTACTGCATTTGCCCATACAAAGGTATATCTGTTGGCATTAGCTTCGATTTTTGTGCCGTCAACAAAAAGATTTTCAAACTTTATTTCGCCAAGCTCGTACAATTTATTTATCAGCTGATAAAACAAATCTTCTATTTCAGATGAAAGCTTATCATCCATGAAACGTGTTATTGTACTGTGGTCGGGTGTTGGTTCATCGTTTAAAAGCCACATGAAACATATATCGCGGTTACAAGCTTCCTCAATAGCTCTTGAAGAAAAAAGCTTTCTCATATATCCGTAGACAATTATTTTAAAAAGAGTTTTAGGCGAATGCTTTCTCCATTTTCTAAGGTATTTTTCACATATTTTCGTGTAGTCTAATTCGTCGCATAATTCGGATAAAAGTATCACCGGATCGTTATCCGGAATTTTGTAACCTAAATTTAATGGTAAAACTACTTGATTTATTGCTCTCATTGTTGTATAATTAACCTGCTTTCTTTAGTATTTTTTGTTGCAAATTAATTATACCATGAAAGCAGAAATGACTCAACCCTTTTTCAAGGATTTGAGTCATTTCTTTTTTATCACAGAGCTATCTTAACGCAACAGCCCCTTGTATTTGTGTGTCCGAAATAACCAAAAATATGAGTGTACAAGTACAGTAACGGGTAAAGAATAACAAAAAAATAAACTAAAAAAGGGATTTAAACAGTTGATGGTGAAATATTAAAGAAATGGAAAGAAATTTGTTGAAAATTTTTTTATATTTTTTGTTATTTTTCTTGAAAATGCGGTAAATATAATATGTACACGTTTTACAGAATACAGGTATATATTCCTATATTTTGTAAATAATGAAAACAGATATAAAAAAGGAGGGATGACTATGCCGTTTGTATCGGACGAACTTTTTAACGAAATATGTATGTCGAATGATATTATAGATTATGCATCTTCATATATGACACTTAAGAAGAACGGCAGAAGCTATAAAGCGTGTTGTCCTTTCCATAATGAAAAAACTCCATCTTTTAATATAGATCGAGACAGACAGCTTTTTCATTGTTTCGGTTGTGGGGCGAGTGGTAATTTTGTTCAGCTTGTAATGCGACTTGAAGGTCTTGATTATCGTGATGCGATGCGTAACCTTGCCGAACGTGCAGGGATAGCGATACCTGAAAACGGTATTCGTGAGTCAGACGCAATGACAAAAAAGAAGG
>JAZRPI010000112.1:0-5477 GCA_045649165.1 Eubacteriales bacterium
AGTATTATAATGCAGGGTGCTAAAATTGGAAAGAATGCAAAACTTGAATGTGTAATTCTCGACAAGAACGTAGTTGTAAGTGAAGGCGCTGAACTTAAAGGAACGCCTGAACACCCTGTTATAATCAAAAAAGGAGAGACGGTATGAAAATAGTCTTTGCCGCAAGTGAAGCAGCGCCGTTTATAAAAACGGGTGGACTTGGAGACGTTGCGCAGGCACTTCCCGAAGCTTTGTCAAAAATAAAAGGTAATGAAATTATAATGTTTTTGCCGTATTACAGCAAAATCAAAAACAATCCTATGATTGAAACAGAATTTGTAACGGAATTTTCCGTTGATTTGTCTTGGAGAAAACAGCACGTCGGTATTTTTAAATACAAGAGCCGCAAGAAAAAACTTAAGGTGTATTTTATTGACAACGAGTTTTATTTCAGACGTGACAGTGAATACGGTCAACACGATGACGGTGAAAGATTTGCATATTTCTCAAAAGCAATTCTTGAAAGTCTTGTAAAACTTGATATTGTTCCCGATATTATACATTGTAATGACTGGCAGACAGCTCTTGTTCCTATAATGTTACGCGCATTTTATCAGGAAGCGCTTGGTAATGCAAAAACTGTATTTACAATACACAATATTGAATATCAGGGCTGGTGCGACCCTTATTTTCTTGGAGACACCCTTGGTCTTGATGAAAAATACAGGAACACTCTTACATTTAACGGCGCTATAAACTTTATGAAAGGCGCAATACTTACTGTTGATGCGTTGACAACTGTTTCAAAAACTTATGCCGAAGAACTAAAATATCCGTACTACGCGCACGGACTTTCAGATGTAATACAAGAACATTCGTTCAAGCTCAGCGGTGTTGTAAATGGTATCAATTTAGAGACAAACAATCCTTTGACAGATGAATCTTTATATTGTAATTACGGTTTAAATGACTATAAAACAGGCAAAGCTAAAAACAAAGCTATGCTTCAGAAAGAACTTGGTCTTGAAGTTAGAGATGACGTTGCATTAGTCGGTATGGTATCAAGAATTGTATCACACAAAGGCTTTGAAATTATATGCGATATTGCAAACGAACTTATGAAGTGGGATATTCAACTTGTTATCCTTGGAACAGGCGATGCTTCTTATGAACAACTGCTTTTGTCAGTAGCAAAGAAATATCCTAAGAAATTTTCTCTTAACCTTTGTTTTAACTCTCAACTTGCATCCCGTATATACGGGGCTTCCGATATATATCTTATGCCGTCAAAGAGCGAGCCTTGCGGACTTTCTCAGCTTATTGCTATGAGATATGGAGCTATTCCTGTAGTAAATGCTACGGGCGGTCTTAAAGATACGGTTATGGCATTTGACGGTCAAAGCAATGGAACAGGCTTTAACTTCCAATCGTTCAGCAGAGAAGATTTAATTGATGCTATGAGACGAGCTTTAGCTGTATACGGCGGAGATAAAAATGCTTGGAATATAATAGTTGAAAACGCTATGCAACACGATTCATCGTGGGATGTTCCAGCTAAGGAATATATGGAGATTTATAATCGTTGTATTTCTTGACATACTAGGCTATATGTAATATAATACAGATTATATATTTCTAAATTAGAACTTTAGAGCAGACCAAAGGAGTACACTTTAAATGCAAAAGAAAAAAATTGACATTCTATCATTACTTAACGATACATCAACAAGACTTTTTAACTGCAATATTAATGAGTCAACTGAAAAACAGCTTTATAAAACTGTTTGTACTGTTCTCAGAGAATTGCTTGCAAAGAAAAGAAAAGATTTCAAAAAAGACATAAATGGTAAAGAAAAGAAACAAGTTTACTATATGTCTATGGAATTTCTTGTTGGTACGTCTTTAAGAAATAATTTATACAACATAGGACTTGAAGAAGAGTTCAGGGAAGTTTTATATTCACAGGGATTTAACCTTGATTCACTCTATGAACTCGACCCAGATGCAGGGCTTGGAAACGGTGGTCTCGGCAGACTCGCATCTTGTTATATGGATTCTGCGACAGGTCTTGAATTGCCTGTTACAGGTTTTTCAATCAGATATGAGTTTGGTATATTTAAGCAGAAGATTATTGACGGATGGCAGATGGAATTTCCGGACAACTGGCTTGAACGTGGCGACGTATGGTTACAGGCGCGTCCTGATGAAAGCTATGAAGTCAAGTTTGGCGGTACTGTAAATGAGTGGTACGATAACGGACAGTTTAAGGCTGTACAGACAGGATATCAGAGCGTAATTGCTGTCCCTTATGATATGTATATTTCAGGTTATAACGCTGAAGGTGTAAACAAGCTTATTTTGTGGAGCGCAAACCTTCCCAGTTTTGATATGCACGCATTCTCAAGGGGCGAATATATGCGTTCTCTTGAACAGAACACAATGGCTGAAGTTATTTCAAAGGTTTTATATCCTGCCGACAACCATATCGAAGGAAAGAGACTCAGACTCAAACAGCAGTATTTGCTTGTTTCTGCATCTTTGCAGAGTATTATTTCAAAGCATTTGAAGAAGTATCCTACTTTAGATAATTTTGCTGACAAGGTATCAATTCATATAAACGATACGCATCCCGCTTTGTGTGTACCTGAACTTATGCGACTCCTTATGGATGAACACGGTTACGGATGGGACAATGCTTGGGAAATAACTTGCAAAACTTTGTCTTATACAAACCATACAGTTATGAGTGAAGCTCTTGAAAAATGGAGTGAATGGCTCTTTAAAGAACAGCTTCCAAGAGTTTATGCCATTGTTGTAGAAATTAACAGAAGACTTGTTGAACAACTTGAAAAAGTGTATCCCGGCGACATTGCAAAGATTAAGTATATGTCTCCTATCGCTGACGGCGAAGTAAAAATGGCTAATCTTTGTCTTGCTGCTTGTCATAAAGTTAATGGTGTTTCAAAGCTTCATACTGAAATTTTGAAAGACAGTATTTTTAACGACTATTATAATCTTGACAAAGACAGATTTATAAACGTAACAAACGGCATTGCATACAGACGTTGGCTCTGTCAGGCAAACCCCAATCTTTCGAACTTTATTACTGAGCTTATAGGTGACGGATTTAAGAAAGATTGCACGTCTCTCGAAAAACTTTTGAAGTTCAAGAATGATGCAAGTGTACTTTCTGATTTGGCTGAAATTAAGCGAAAGAACAAACTTGCGCTTGCTGAATATATTGCAAATAAAAACGGTGTCAACGTTGACCCTGATTCTATATTTGACGTTCAGATAAAGAGATTGCACGAGTACAAGCGTCAGCTTCTTAACGTGTTGCAGATTCTCTATATGTACAATCAGATTAAGAACAATCCCAACGCTGATTTTGTACCGCGTACGTTTATATTTGGCGCTAAAGCATCTGCCGGTTATGATTTGGCAAAACAGATTATCAGCTTGATAGCGGCAGTTTCTGAACTTGTAAACAACGACCCTGTTATTAACAACAGAATCAAAGTTGTATTCCTTGAAGATTACAGAGTATCTCTTGCTGAAAAAATTATTCCTGCCGCTGAAATTTCCGAACAGATTTCGATTGCGGGTAAAGAAGCGTCAGGTACGGGCAATATGAAGCTTATGATTAATGGCGCTGTTACACTTGGTACTCTTGACGGCGCAAACGTTGAAATATTTGAACAGGTAGGCGAAGACAACATTTTCTTGTTTGGTATGGACGTTGATGAAGTAAATGCCCTTTGGCGCAAAGGATATAATCCCAATGAGTTTATTGCAAGAAATGAAGAACTCAGACAGGTTATTAATATGCTTACATCAGGCGTACTCGGAAGACGTTTTGATGATATCGTAGCATCCCTTCTTACAAACAAATACGGTGTCGCTGACCAGTATATGACTCTTGCAGATTTTGATGATTACGTAAGAGCGCAGAAGGCAGTTTCTGAAACGTACAAAGATAAAAACGCATTTATGAAGATGTCGTTGACAAATATTGCAAAGGCAGGTATATTCTCCGCAGACCGTTCTGTGCTTGAATATGCTGACAAAATTTGGAACTTGAAATAATGAGAATTTTATACGATAGCAAAAATAAGAATTTTAAGTCAAAATTCGGCACCCTTCGTGAAAACGAAGGGTGTAAATTCAATATACACATTCCCAAGAATTGTAGAACGGTTAAAGTAAAACTGGTTTTTCAAAGGGAAGATGGTGTTGAATATTTAACATACACTATGTTTAAAACAGCTGAATATGATGAGTATGAAATATACAGCTGTGATGCTGTTTTTGCAAAGCCCGTGCTTTTATTCTATTTTTTCAGAATAACAACCGAAACAGGACAGTTTTCTTTGTATAAGCATGGGTATGATATGACAAATATGGAAGACGGCGAATTGTGGCAGCTTTCTGTCATTCCGTCTATCTTTAGTGTACCCAAACAATTTTCAGGCAGTATTATGTATCAGATTTTTCCTGACAGATTTTGTAAAAAAGGGAAAACTGATTTATCTGACAAAATAAAACCCTATTATATTCATGAAAATACAAGTGATTTGCCAATTTTTATTCCTGACGAAAAGGGAATTGTGCAGAACAATGATTTTTTCGGCGGAAATATACAGGGAATAATATCAAAGCTTGATTATTTGAAAGAACTGAAAATTGACGTCATTTATCTTAACCCTATTTTTAAGGCATATTCAAACCACAGATATGATACAGCCGATTATTTAAAGATTGACGAAATGCTTGGCGGTGAAGATGATTTCGTAACACTTTGCAAACAGGCTCACAAAAGGGGTATAAAGATTATACTTGACGGTGTGTTTTCGCATACAGGCAGTAACAGTGTGTATTTTGATTGTGAAAAAACTTTTGGAAACGGCGCTGTATCAAACGTTGATTCTCCGTATAAAGAATGGTTTGATTTTAAAAACTATCCTGATGAATATACTTCATGGTGGGGAATAAAAACACTTCCTTGCGTCAACGAAAACAATAAGAGTTATAGAGATTATATTATCAATAATAAGGACAGCGTAATTGCTCGTTGGTTAAATTTAGGCGCTGATGGTTTCCGTCTTGACGTAGCTGACGAATTACCGGACGACTTTATTCTTGAACTTCGTAAGAGAATGAAAGAAATCAAGGAAGATTCGTTGCTTATTGGCGAAGTCTGGGAAGATGCGTCAAACAAAATCAGTTACAGTCAGAGAAGAAAATATTTTACTGACGGAGAACTTGATTCTGTAATGAATTATCCTTTCAGAAGTGCAATTATTGATTATTGCCTGGGAAATGATAATGGGTACAGATTGCGTGACACTGTAATGACTATTGCCGAAAACTATCCTGAAGACGTTTTGCATAGCTTAATGAATATACTTTCAACTCACGACACAGTAAGAATTCTCACGTCATTAGGTGTAGAAAATGTCCCGGATGACAAAGCGCAGAGAGCAGTGTACAAGCTATCC
>JAZRPI010000113.1:0-5483 GCA_045649165.1 Eubacteriales bacterium
CATGGCTACGATCCGACTTATCAAATACGAAACAAGAACACCCGCTATTGACGCCGCGTTAAGCGCAAGCATCAGTTTTCTGCCTGTTTCGCCTTCACTATTTTCTGCAACAATTTTTGACAAAGGGCCCCACATCATTGAACTGAAGAAACCTACGACTGCCCAAAGTACGTTATTAAGCGCAACACCGGATATAAAAGGAACGCATACAATCAAAACACCCGAAATCATAAGTCCGACAAACGAAAGAATCTTTGGGTTTATATAGTCGCCGAGAAGACCGTTTATAAGCTGACCTGCGCCGTATGCAAAAAACAACGCAGAACCCATTATTCCTATCTGGTCGGCTGTAAAAACTCCATTTGTCTGAAGATAGGGAGAAATAGCGCTGAGTATATTTTTTCCGAGATAACAACCCATATAGCACAAAAAACACGCAAATCCAAGTTTGAAGTAATTAGCCTTCAAAAAGTTTCTTGGAATAAATTTTGTATTTTCCATAACACTTATCCTTATTCTTCGCTGATTTTGAATTCTTTTTTTCTTATCATGTCAGTAAGCTCAAATATATCTTCGGGGTTTCTTTCAAACAGCATTGAGCCACCGTATCTCAAATTTATATCGTGAGTATCAGACGCTGCTGTCTGCGGCAAATCCGTCTGGTCAGCGTAATACTTTGCAAACACGTTTCCCCTTGGGTCAAACTTGTTTGCCTTTTCATCCTGAGCGCCGTTATATACTTCAATTGCATCAACAAAGTCGGGATAAAGATGAAATCCCATACTTCTTTGATATTTGCTTATTCTCAGCGGATGAGCGTGTATAACAAATCCGCCGTTTTCACGAAAAAGTGTCAATGCATCTGTTATTTTCATTTCGGGAAGTTCGGGATGCTTTGCGATAAAATCTTCGTATATCCCATACACAAGAAAATCACTGCCCTTGTCAAAGTATTCAAAACCGCCAAAAACCTTAAGTCCTATTTTATCTCCGATTTCCTTGGCTTTTCTGTACCCTTCAAACATAAGATAAGCTCTTTCTTCCCAGGGCAAATCTTTGGGTGCTCTTGAATTGCCGGTAAAAAAATGGTCGGTTATTACTACTCCGTCATATCCTGCGTTTTTATATACGTTAACAATATCTTCCGCCTTGGATTTTCCGCAAATACTGCCTTCGTATGTGTGAAGATGTATATCAAACTTGAACACTTTTTTCATCCCTTATCTTTTTCATAAGTCGTAACACTGTATTATTATATACTCTTTGGTTTAAGTTGTCACTACTTTTTTGCTAATTTTAACAAGACTAAAAAATTTGCAAAAAATGTGGAAATTTACAATTGTTTATGATATAATATATTATTAATATAAATTTAGCGGCAAATATTTTTAAGGCAGTCCCATTTTTCAGGAGAAATTTACAATGGCAAGATACATAGAAAAAGCAGAAAAAATGACGTTACAACTTATCGCTCTTCGCGGAATAACGGTATATCCGTCTATCCCCCAGAGTGTTGAAATATCAGACAAAGTTGCAAAAAAATGTTGCATATTTGCAAAAGAAATAGACGAGCCCGTTTTCCTTGTTTCTCTCAAGGATATTACAGCAAAGAAATACGAAAGCTTAGAAGATTTTGAAAAGGTCGGTACAGCAGCGAAGATTAAAGATTTTCTCAAACTGCCGAACGGTAATTTGCGTATAATTTTCGACGGACTCTGCCGTGCTACATTACTCTCAGTTAACAAGCGTGGAGAAAAACTTTTTGCCGACACTTTATGCAAAAAGATTACGGCAGAAAATGAAGGCGGACTTAAAGGCGAAGCTCTTATCAGAGAAACTCTCACAACATTTGAAAAGTTTTCAAAATTCGTACCCAACCTTTCAGAAGACGTATCCCTTACTATCAAGACGATAAAATCAGTCGGTCTTCTTGCAGACTATATCGCTTGTAACATTCTTACAAGCCTTAGCGACAAGCAGACTATCTTGGAAGAATTTGACCCCATGAAACGTCTTGAAAGACTTAACGTTATCTTGGAAAAAGAAATCCGTATATTTGAAACGGAATATTCCATACACAAAAAGGTTGTGAAAAAACTTGAAAACAACCAGAAAGAACATTATCTGCGCGAACAGCTGAGAGCTATACAGAACGAACTCGGCTACGGCGACGGAGACAGCGAAATAGAAGAATATCTCAGCGCTATACAGAGCAAAAAGTTACCCGAAGAAGTTGCAAAGAAGCTTACAAAAGAAGTGTACAAGCTCCAGAAGATGCCTTTCGGCTCAGCAGAAAGCGCTGTTATAAGAACATATCTTGACACATGCATTGAACTCCCTTGGACAAAAACAACAAAAGACAGAGTTGACATTAAATACGCTCAAAAAATACTTGACCGCGACCACGACGGACTTACAAAGGTTAAAGAAAGAATTATCGAATACCTTTCTGTAAAACAACTTGAGCCCACTCTCAAAAACCAGATTATATGTCTTGTCGGCCCACCCGGAACAGGTAAAACGTCTGTTGCTCAGTCAATTGCTACGGCTATGAACCGTAAATACGTCAGAGTTGCTCTCGGCGGCGTTCGTGACGAAGCTGACATACGCGGCCACAGAAAAACATACGTTGGCGCTATGCCCGGAAGAATTATCAACGCTATAAATCAGGCGGGTGTTAAAAACCCACTTGTACTTCTTGACGAAGTAGACAAGCTTACAAGAGATTCACACGGCGACCCTTCGTCTGCCCTTCTTGAAGTGCTTGACGGCGAACAGAACAAGAACTTCCGCGACCATTTTATAGAACTTCCCTTTGACCTTTCAGAGTGTATGTTCATTGCTACGGCAAATACGCTTGATACAATCCCCAAGCCCTTGCTTGACAGAATGGAAGTTATTGAGCTTAAGATTTATACAAGAACTGAAAAACTCAGCATTGCGAAAAACCACCTTATTCCCAAACAGCTCAAGCGTCACGGACTTACGAAAAAACAGTTACAGTTTGACGAAAGTGCAATTTTTGAAATTATTGATTTCTACACACGCGAAGCAGGTGTAAGAAATCTTGAAAGAGAAATTTCTTCTCTCTGCCGTAAAGCTGCAAGAAAAATAGTTGAAAAAGAAATTACGTCTGTCAAACTTACAAAAGAAAATATAAAAGACTATCTCGGCGGAAGAAAAGTTCTTCCCGACTCCATTTCTGAATATAACGAAATAGGCATCGTAAACGGACTTGCATATACATCTGTTGGCGGCGATATGCTCAAAATTGAAGTTGCAGTTATGGACGGTACAGGCAAGATTGAGCTTACAGGCTCTCTCGGCGACGTTATGAAAGAGTCAGCCAAGACTGCTGTAAGCTATATCAGAAGCAACTGCGAAAAACACAACGTTACTCCTGATTTTTACAAAACCAAAGATATACATATCCACGTTCCCGAAGGTGCAGTTCCAAAAGACGGCCCTTCTGCAGGTGTTACTCTTGCGACAGCACTTTTGAGTGAACTTACACAAACAAGAGTAAGAAACGACGTCGCAATGACGGGCGAAATTACTCTTCGCGGACGTGTACTTGCAATAGGCGGTCTTCGCGAAAAGACTATGGCGGCATACAAGGCGGGAGTTAAGAAAGTTCTTATTCCTGTTGACAACGCTAAGGATATTGCAGATATTGACTCCGAAGTTAAAAACAATATCGAAATAGTACTTTGCTCTAACTTGGAAGAAGTATTCAAAAACGCCTTCGAAAATGAACAGGAAAGCAAAACAACAGTACTTGAAAACTTGAAAAACAGTACTGTAATTGACGTTCCAACAAAAACTAACCACGCTGTGAGGTCGGTATGAAACTCAATATACAAAATTCAAATCTTGAAATAACAGCGGGACTTACAAAACAGTTCCCAAGCTTTTCACTTCCGCAGATTGCCTTTTCAGGTAGGTCAAACGTGGGTAAAAGTTCACTTATAAACACTCTTCTCGGAAGAAAAAAACTCGCAAGAGTCAGTTCTGCCCCCGGTAAGACTATTACAGTTAACTTCTACTCAGTAGACAAAAAGCTGTATCTCGTAGACTTACCAGGCTATGGATATGCAAAAAGAAGCGCTGATGACAAGAAAAAATGGTCGGCATTGACGGACGGATTTTTCACGCAGAGAAATGAAAACGACACTTCTTTGCGCGCTGTCGCTCAGCTTATTGATATGAAAGCAGGGCCTACGGCTGACGATGAAATGATGCTTGAATATCTTAACTCTGTGGGTATTCCCTATTTTATCGTTGTCACAAAGGCTGACAAGGTTAACAAGACCGACAGAAACAAGATGCTTGATTATATTAAAAATCATCCCCTTGTTGCAGAAAACACACCCATTATTCCCTTTTCTTCACTCAAAAATGAAGGAAAAGACGACGTATGGTCAATAATCATTAAATACTGCGAGAACTAAAAACTCTCACTTTGGAGAAAATTATGTTACATCAAAACTTAAGTATAAACGAAAAAGGACACCTTGCAATAAACGGACATGACACAGTAGAACTTGCAAAGGAATACGGTACTCCCTGCTATATCATGGACGAAGATATGATTAGACTTAACTGCAGAATGTATAAAGAAGCATTGGAAGAAAACTTCGGAATCGGCAGTATGCCACTTTATGCAAGTAAGGCTTTTTCGTGCAAGAAAATATATGAAATTGCAAAAGAAGAAGGCATTGGCTGTGACGTTGTATCGGGCGGAGAACTTTATACTGCATACAAAGCAGGCTTCCCTATGGAAAAAGTGTTCTTCCACGGAAACAACAAAACTGACGCTGATATAAAACTTGCACTTGACTGCAAAATCGGCTATTTCGTTGTAGACAACAATGAAGAACTTTTGGCATTAAACGAACAGGCAAAAGAAAGAAATATCAAGCAGAAAATCTTGCTCCGTATTACCCCCGGAATTGACCCACATACACATAAAGCAATCGTAACGGGCAGCGTTGATTCAAAGTTTGGCAGCGCAATTGAAACAAATCAGGCTATGGCTATTGTTAAGTTTGCCTTAGAGCAGAGCAACCTTGAATTATGCGGCGTTCACTGTCATATCGGTTCGCAGATTTTTGACTGTGAGCCCTTTACAGATGCTGCTGAAATTATGATTGATTTTATATGCCAGATAAAAAAAGAAACCGGCGCTGAAATGAAAATTCTCAATCTCGGCGGCGGTATGGGCGTTCGCTATATTGAAGATGACCCCATCATTGACTATAAAGAAAACATAAACAAAATTGCAGAAAAGATTAAGGCTTACGCTGAAAAACACAGCGTTAAACTGCCCATAATCCTTATGGAACCAGGACGTTCACTCGTTGCGGCTGCAGGTCTCACACTTTATACAGTCGGAAGCGTAAAGGAAATTACAGGCTTTAAAAATTACGTTTCAATAGACGGCGGTATGCCCGACAACCCAAGATATGCACTTTATCAGTCAC
>JAZRPI010000114.1:0-1716 GCA_045649165.1 Eubacteriales bacterium
AAAGTAGTTATGTTTCAATAAACTGAGTATATCACAAAAATAATATTATTACAATACTAAATATGCAAAATATCAGAGAGAAGAACCCGTTGCAGGAACTTTAATCTTTCTGCAGTTCTTACCTGTCGGATATTTTTCTTCATAGTCGCGCAAAGCAAGTACAACCTTTTGCTTTGACTTAAGATTAAACAACGTTGAACCCTGAGCTGAACGCGTTGTTTTTTCTGTAATAAGCTTTGTATTAATTGAAATAGCCTTGTTGTTGTCAGCGATTATCAATATATCAAAAGGCTCTGCTTCGTGGAACACTGCAACGATAGGCGATGCTGATGCATAAGCGCCTGTAAGTCTCTTTCTGTTTGACTTTGTTTCGTAAGCAGTTGTGGGAACTTTTACACCCTTGCCGTTTTCGAATATGAAGATAAACTTTTCGTTTTCTTTATATTCGTTGAGCACTTTCATATATACGACCTTTTCGCCTTCGTCAAAGCCAAGCTTAGCGGGAATATATTCGCCGAGTGAAGAAGCCTTGTCGCAGTCAAAGTCGCGTACTCTTGCTTTATACATCTGGCATTTGTCAGAGAAGAATACGACTTCGTCTGTGTTTGATGCGCCTTCTTCGACTCTGATTTCGTCGCCGTCTTTGAGTTTCTGCTCGTCGTTACCGCGCAAAGAAACAAGGGTAATCTTTTTGAAGAAGCCGTCACGTGTAAGTACAAGTTTTACGTTGTAGTTTTCGATATATTCTTCTTCCTTATATTCAGATACGTCATAGTCGTATACAAGCTGAGTCTTTCTCGGCTGACCGAACTTTTCTTTGATTTCCTTAAGCTGTTTTGCGATAAGAGACTTAAGCTTAGCTTCGCTTTCAATAGTAGCCTTGAGTTCTGCAATTTCATTCTGCAAAGACTCAATTTCTTTAACTCTGTTTATAATGTATTCTAAGTTAAGGTTTCTAAGTTTTATATCAGCGATGTAGTTTGCCTGTAATTCGTCAATGTCAAACCCTGTCATAAGGTTAGGGATAACGTCTTTTTCGTTCTTGGTTTCTCTGATAATCTGAATTGCCTTGTCAATATCAAGTATAATTTTTCCAAGACCGAGTAACAGGTGGAGTTTTTCGCTCTTCTTGTCGTGTTCAAACTGCAACTCTCTCTTGACGCAACCCATTCTGAATTTTATCCATTCAGTCAGGAGTTCTGTAACGCCCATTTGTCTGGGTACCATATCAACGAGTACGTTGAAGTTACAGCTGAAGTTATCTTCAAGGGGAGTGAGTTTATAGAGCTTGACCATAAGCTTGTCGGGGTCGGTGCCGCGGCGAAGGTCAATAGTGAGCTTAAAGCCGTTAAGGTCGATTTCGTCACGGAAGTCGGTAACTTCCTTGAGCTTGCCTTCTTTTACAAGGTCGGTCATACGCTTCATAATAGCTTCGATTGACGTTGAATAGGGAATTTCAATAACGTCAATGCAGTTAGCTTCTTTGTCGTAAGTATATCTTGCTCTGAGTTTTACGCTACCCGCACCCGTTTCAAAAATTTCTTTCATCTGTTCACGGTTGTAAATAATAGACGCACCGCCGGGGAAGTCGGGAGCTTTTATAATATCAAGCATTTTTTCAATATCAGTCTTCGGATTTTTGAGAAGCTGAATTGTACCGTCGCATATTTCGTTCAAGTTAAAAGAACAGATTGAACTTGCCATACCGACAGCAAC
>JAZRPI010000115.1:0-5444 GCA_045649165.1 Eubacteriales bacterium
AATAATAACCAATAGTAACAGCAGAATAATAGTTGTTTTTGTGTATAATATTTTCGAAAATGTATTGCAATTTGTAAATACTTGTGTTATAATAACCCTTGTTCAAATAATGTTTATTAATTGATTTATCATAAAACTGGAGGTGCATCGGAATGGCAAAATGTGAATTCTGCGGCAAGAGTGTGGCTTTCGGCCTTAATGTTTCTCACTCCAACCGTAAAACAAACAGAGTATGGAAACCCAATATCAGAAAGGTTAAGGCAGTTGTAAACGGTACTCCCAAGACAGTTAACGTTTGCTCACGCTGTCTCCGTTCTAACAAGGTTACAAGAGCTAACTAATTGTATATTGAAGTATTTCAGCCCAGACAAAACTGTCTGGGCTTTACTCTTTTTGTTGTAAGGGGTGGGTATTATAAAAAAACTTCTTGTTGGAAATACTATTTCGGCGAAATGCCAAGAGTCATTAGAAAAAATGGGGTATACCATTATAAAAATGCCTGCATTTGAGAGATTGCAAAAAGGTGTGTCAACTCATGTTGATATGCTGCTTTTTTGCGACGGGGAGACAATTATTACACATAGCGATTACTATAAAGAGAATAAAAAAATATTTGAAAAAATAGGCGCTAATGTGATTACAACAGACGAAAATATATCTGAAAATTATCCAAACGACATACTTTTCAATGCAGTTCTGACTGATGAAAAAATCCTTTTTTCAAAGAATGAATATACGTCTGAAATAATAAAAAATATGGTAAAAGAAACTATTGACGTAAAACAGGGTTATACTGCTTGTTCTACTTGTAAAGTTGCACCTAATGCCTTTATTACGACAGATGTCAGCTTACATAAGGCGTATAAAGAAAAGGGAATTGACTGTTTGCTTATAGAAAGTAACGGAATCTTTTTGCCCGGATATGACGTAGGTTTTATAGGCGGTGCATCAGCAATCCTGAAAGAAAAAGTGTGTTTTTTCGGAAATATAGAAAAACATAAAGACTATGAAAAAATAGTAAAATTTGTCAATAAATACGGCAAAAAAGTCGTATCTTTATCAGACGAAGATTTAACCGATATAGGTGGATGCGCCTTGGTTTTGTGATTGACAGATATTTACTCTTATGATATAATTAATAGAATAATATTAATATATATAAGGCTAAACATTTTTTGACAAAAAGAAGAGAAACGGTGCATAGATGATTTTCAAAAACAATGACGACAAATTGAAAACACGTTGCAAAATAAGCGAGACCGATAAGTTCTGGGATATAAGCGAAATTACTCCTGTAAGAAAACAGAACAAACAGGATAGTAAGTCTTTTGATACTGATGCGGCTTTGGTTTATGACAAAGATACGGACAGTATTGTTTCATCCCAGATTAAGCGTGAAAAAATACCGCAAAATGACACTTTACTTTTGGATAGTTATGATTTTCAAGACAGCCTTATAAAGAATGTAAAGATATATAATTGGCCGTCAAAATACAGCTTTTATGAACGTTTCAGTCTTGATGCGAGAAGATATTTTGATATGTCTTTTTCTGAAGTTCAGCCTGTAAGGTATTATTCATATATGCCGTCATACGCTCAGATGTCGCAAAAACAGAGAGAATGGTATTTTTATTGGCGTTCTTGTATAAGAAACAAGAAGTATTTACCGACGGATAGTAGCTATATATTGCTTTATATTTATGAAATTATAAACTTGCCGGAACTTATACCCGCAGAACAGGGAATTGTTTTGCTGATTGATATCTGGGAAAAGTATAGAAAAAGTTATACAAAACTTGATAAATATATGGCAGAATGGGTATGCGATTATTGTCTTATAAACAATATACCATTACCAAGAGAAAGAATGGCTTTGATTTTGCCTGAAATTATTGAAGCGTCTATTTTTAAACAGTTTTATTTAGGTGCTGATAATACAGACAGATTTGCTTTGTTGTTGCTTGAAAAACAGTCGTCATACAGGTGGCGCAAAAGCAGATATATAACAGACGAAAACAGAGAGATTTTTGAAAAACATATAAGAAACGCTTTTTGTTATGCTGTAAATCGCATAGCTTTATCTGACGGCAGATTCGACGGACAGAGCGATAGACTTGTTGTAAAGAAAACGATGAGAGATTCTTTTGGTGGCTCTTTATGCGCTTACAACGTAAAAAGAAAAATAGAAGTCGAATATTTTGATTTACAGAATATAGGCGATATTTCTTTTATTGTCAGCGATATGGTAAAACATTGCGAAAACAGAGTAAGGGCATATCTTGGAATAAGGGCTAGACTTGGTATACAGAATCTTACTGAGCAGCATAAGAATATTCTGAATGAATATTTTGATAAATTCTTGCCTGCGCCATATTACGAAAAAACAAAAAAGAAGACGTATGAAGAATACGTTGTGACTGAAGAAATAAAGCCTTTTGAAGTATCGTTCTCAAAGGCTAAGGAAATAGAAAAAGCATCGTGGGCTGTAACCGACAAGCTTGTTGATGAAGAAGTTGTTGAAGAACAGCCTGCTGTCGAACAAAAGTCTATTGAAAGCGAGTCGCTTGATATTGCAAGACAGGCTTTACTTTATATACTTGAAGACAATACTGAAAAATTTATAGAAACAGCAAACGAAAGCTATATGATGCCCGAAACACTTGCAGAATGTGTAAATGAATTATGTTTTGAAGTGTTGGGAGATATAGGCATAGAAGAAAGAGACGGGAAATACGTAGTCATTCCCGAATATGAACAGGAGATACGTCAATGGCTCAATCTGTAAACAGAGTACCAAAAAGAATATTGGTTTCACTGCTTGAAAGCCTTTCGGCAGGCGTTGTGCCGCGTATGGGCGCGCCTTATGTTGCCATAGGCAGAGAGAATGAAGTGTCATACTTGCTTGACGCATTGCAGAACGTATCTGAAAACGGCTCTTTTATGAAAATGATTATCGGCAGATACGGAAGTGGTAAAAGCTTTCTGATGCAGCTTGTAAGGGGCTACGCTGTCGAGAAAAACTTTGTATGTTGTGATGCTGATTTGTCGCCCGAAAGACGATTTTACGGCTCAAAGGGGAACGGCGTTGCCACTTACAGAGAACTTATAAAAAACATGTGCACGAAAGCTTCGCCGGAAGGCGCAGGTTTACAGGGCATAATTGCAAAGTGGATTTCAAATACGCAGTCAACTGTTGCTCAAAGCGGGTTTGCTGTTGGCAGTGAAGAATTTGAAAAAGAAGTTGAAAAAAGAATTTACGAAGTAACAATAGAAGCTGAAAATCAAGTTGGTGGATTTGATTTTGCTTGTGTTGTAAACGCTTATTATAAAGCATACAGAAATGATGATGATATTCTTAAGGCTAACGCTTTGCGTTGGCTTCGTGGCGAATATATGACGCGTAGCGAAGCAAAGAAAGACCTTAAGGTGTCTATGATAATAAACGACGAGAACTGGTATGATTATATAAAACTGTTAGCGTTCTTTGTAAAGAAAATAGGCTATAACGGACTTGTACTGTTTATTGACGAGTGCGTGAATTTATATAAGATTACAAACAGGGTGTCAAGAGAAGCCAACTATGAAAAACTGTTGTCAATGTTTAACGATACGTTGCAGGGTAATTCAAAGGGCTTAGGCATTATCCTTGGCGGAACGCCCATGTTTTTGGAAGACAAAAGACGCGGTCTTTTTAGCTACGAAGCATTAAAGAGCCGTCTTGAAGATAACAGGTTTGCAGACGAAAGATTCAAAAACCTTATGGGGCCTGTAATAAGGCTTAACAGACTTGACGACAATGAGCTGTATGCTCTTGTGACAAGGGTTAAGTTCCTTCACGAGCAGAATTACAACTGGAATGCACCTGTTAGCGATGAACAAGCGGAAATATTCTTACGCGACTGTTTGTCAAGGGCGGGGGCACAACAGCTTATAACACCGCGTGAAATTATACGTGATTTTTTAGGGGTACTCAATATACTTTTGCAGAACCCTGAAGCAAAATTCGAAGACGTAGTAAAGATTGCAATAAAAGAACAAAACGTCAGTGATGATGACTTATCAGATATAGAACTTTAAGGAGTATGATATATTATGAAATGGACAGGACTTAATGATTTAAGAGAAGCATATTTATCTTTCTATGAAAGCAAAGGACATTTGAGACACAAGAGCTTTCCACTTGTGCCTATTGATGACAAATCACTTTTGCTTATAAATGCAGGTATGGCACCTTTGAAAAAGTACTTCAAGGGAGAAGAAGAGCCGCCTAAGAAGAGAATGACAACTTGCCAGAAGTGTATCCGTACTCCCGATATTGAAAGAGTTGGTATTACTGCAAGACACGGTACATTCTTTGAAATGCTCGGTAACTTTTCTTTCGGTGATTACTTCAAGGAAGAAGCTATTACATGGGCTTGGGAATTCTGTACAAAGGTAATTGAATTGCCCGAAGAAAAAATCTGGGTAACGATTCATGAAGAAGACGATGAAGCGTTTGATATATGGAACAAAAAGGTAGGGCTTTCTGCTGAAAGAATAGTAAGACTTGGCGACGTCAACTTCTGGGAAATCGGAAGCGGTCCTTGCGGCCCTTGCTCAGAACTTCATATTGACAGAGGGGAAGAATACGGTTGCGGTTCACCCGATTGCAAACCCGGTTGTGACTGCGACAGATTTATGGAATTCTGGAACCTTGTATTTACACAGTATGACAGCGACGGTGCAGGAAATTATACACCCTTGGCACATCCCAATATTGATACAGGTATGGGACTTGAAAGACTTGCTTGCGTTATGCAGGGAGTAAACAACTTGTTTGAAGTTGATACTGTTAGAAACATTATGGCTAAGGTATCAGAGCTTACAGGTGTAAAATACGGCGAAGACAAGAAAAAGGATATTTCTCTACGTGTTATTACTGACCATATCAGAAGCACTTCTTTCTTGATTTGTGACGGTGTTATACCTTCAAACGAAGGTAGGGGTTACGTTCTCAGAAGACTTCTCAGACGTGCGGCTCGTCACGGCAGAATGCTTGGTGTTAAAGATTTGTTCTTGGCAGAGCTTTGTGATACAGTTGCAAAAGAAAATATCACAGCATACCCCGAACTTACAGAAAAATTAGACTATATAAAGACAGTAATCCGAAACGAAGAAAAGAGCTTTGCGGCAACTGTTGACCGCGGTCTTGAAATGCTTTCAAAGATTATTGAAAAAGCAAAAGAAAACAACGAAAAGGTTCTCAAAGGCGAAGACGTATTCAAGCTTTCCGATACATACGGATTCCCGATTGACCTTACGAGAGAAATAGCAGAAGAATCAGGCGTTGAAATTGATTTTGTTGGCTTTGAAAAATTGTTGAAAGAACAGAAAGAAAGAGCAAGAGAAGCAAGAAACGCTATGGGCGATTTTGGCTGGACTGCTGAAAACTTTGATGAACTCAA
>JAZRPI010000116.1:0-2329 GCA_045649165.1 Eubacteriales bacterium
TTAATAAAATCAGGGTTTTTCTTGGCAGCCTGTCCAAGTGCGCGTCCGACAGCTTTGAAAGCTCCTTCAATAATGTGATGAGAGTTTTTACCTGCAAGTTGTTTTATGTGCAGAGTAATCTTTGCGTTTCTCACAAAACCAAGCCAGAATTCTTCAACAAGTTCGGTGTCGAAGTCGCCAACTTTTTGTGTGGGGATTTCAAGGTCATATCCAAGATAGTCTCTGCCTGAAATATCAACTGCTGCAATTATCAAAGCTTCATCCATGGGAAGTGTAATATCGCCATATCTGTTTATACCCCTTTTGTCGCCTAAAGCTTCAGAAAAAGCTGCACCAAGGCAAATGCCGATATCTTCAGCAGTATGGTGGTAGTCAACAAATGTATCGCCCTTGCAACTAACTTCCATATCAAAACGGCTGTGCTTTGAAAAAAGGGTAAGCATGTGGTCAAGGAAGCCGCATCCGGTATTGATTTTTGATTCGCCTTTCCCGTCAAGTCTTATTTTTAAAGATATATCGGTTTCAGCAGTCTTTCTTGATACGTTTGCAACTCTAATCATTTTACTTCCTCCAGAATTTTTTGTAAAGCAAATATAAGCGCTGACATTTGCTCAGCAGTACCTACGGTTATTCTTACGTATTCGCTGATTCTCGGTTTTGAGAAGTGACGGACAAGAATGCCTTTTTGTTTGAGTTTTTCGTAAATAACTTTTCCGTCAACGTCAGGATGCTTTGCAAAAATAAAGTTAGATTTTGAATCCGTTGTAATAAAGCCCATTTCGTTTAACTTCTTAGTTGCATTTTTTCTGTTTTCAGATATGGTAAGACAGTTAAGGAAAGTATACTCTTCGTCATGTAAAACGCCGAGTCCTGCAGCCATAGACATTCGGTTAATGTTGTAGGGGTTTGTTGAGAACTTAACTGTATTCAAATCTTTGATTAATTCTTCATTCGCAATACCAAAACCAAGTCTGGCGCCTGCCATCGAGCGTGATTTTGAGAAAGTTTGACAAACTAGGAGATTGTCATATTTGTTTATAAGCGGAATACATGATTCTGCTCCAAAATCAACGTAAGCTTCGTCGATAACAACTATATTATCGGGGTTAGATTTAAGTATTTCTTCAACCTGTTTTGCTGAAAGAGTCATACCTGTTGGTGCATTAGGGTTTGCTATAAAAATAGTCTTATTTATACCTTTATAGTCGTTAATATCAATCGAAAAATCTTCCTTGAGCGGTATTTCAGTGTAGGGTACGTTATTAAGTTCTGCAAATACACTGTAAAAACCATAAGAGATATCAGGGAAAGCGGCGGGAGTTTTGTCATCACAAAAAGCCATAAATGCAAAATTAAGTATTTCGTCTGAGCCGTTTGTAACTAAAACATTTTCGTATTTTACGCCGCAAACTTCTGCTATTCTTTCAGTAAGGGCTCTGCATTCGGGGTCCGGATAAAGCTGTAATATCTTAGCTTCTTTCATAGCATAGTTAATTGCCTTATCAGACGGCGGGAAGGGAGATTCGTTTGTATTGAGTTTTATGTACTGTGTATCTTTAGGCTGTTCGCCGGGGGTGTACGGTACAAGGTTCTTATATTTTTCGCTAAAAAATCTGCTCATTGTATTTTCTCCGAAAAAAGTATTATTCAAATCTTATTGTAGCACTCTTTGCGTGTGCTGTAAGACCTTCTTTTTCTGCAAAGTATGCAACATCGTTTGCTACTTTTTGCAATGCGTCTTTTGTGTAGTATGTGTATTGTGTTTTTTTGACAAAATCATCAACAGACAAAGGACTTGAAAATCTTGCTGTGCCACTTGTGGGAAGTGTGTGGTTAGGTCCTGCAAAGTAATCGCCAAGAGATTCGGGGCAGTATCTACCCATAAAGATTGAGCCTGCGTGTTTGATTTTGTCAAGATAATCAAAAGGATTGTCAAGGCAAAGTTCAAGATGTTCAGGAGCAATCTCGTTTGCTATTTCAATAGCTGTATCAAGGTTTTCTGCAACGATGATTTTGCCGTTTTTGTCAATAGAAATTCTTGCAATATCTTTTCTTTCAAGATTTTCAATTTGTGCTTCTATTTCTTTTTGTACTTTTGTTGCAAAGTCCATTGAGTTTGTAACAAGAACAGCGCTTGCCATTTTGTCGTGTTCAGCTTGTGAAAGCAAATCAGCGGCAACAAATCTCGGATTGCTGTTTTCATCTGAAACAACAAGAATTTCTGAAGGACCTGCAATCATATCAATAGAAACGTTGCCAAATACTTGTTTCTTTGCTTCTGCAACAAAAGCGTTACCAGGGCCAACTATTTTATCAACCTTGGGCACAC